>NZ_JWIM01000076.1:0-36365 GCF_002896535.1 Mesotoga sp. B105.6.4
CTTCGCCTTCTTGGCACACTGCTACCTGTGACCAGTATTATGTAAATCTAATGGACAGGTCAATACCCGGAAGGACTAAAACAGACAGGCAAATGACAAGAAGGGTTCTGCCCAGAATCGATGCCATGCTTGAATGGGGAATCGTGAAAGAAGGCGACATTATTGGTGCCAAAGATAGAGAAGATGAAGGGATTCTCCAGACTAGCGGAAAAGTGAAAGTGGGTGAAGAGGTACTGTCGCTTCAAGTATGGCTGAAAAACGTTTATGGTTGGTCTAGCGTACAGACGTATGCCTTCGCCGTCCACAAGGCTACAGGAAAGACCCTATCGCAGATTCGCGAGGAATATATGACCGAACAAGAGCGAAAAGGGTCGTCAGTTGAGGAACAGGAAGAAGTTTGAAACCATTTAGTCAAAAACAGGGTCAGACTCCATTTTTAACTGCCGCGAACACTTCAAGCAGATCGTTGAGAAATTGAAAGCAGAAACAGGCTAGGAGGCAACGCCTTGGAATTAAAAAAATCTGCGAAAAGGTGACTCCCTTTTATTGTAGCTAAGTGGGACTTGAATGTTGCCTTTTGGAGAGCAGTAGACAGGATCTGAAGAGTCTTAAGCACAGAAGAAATCACGCTATGACTTGCAGTCACTAGAAGACATTGTAGCCATCGTGACCGGGGCGACTACGATCCCCTTGGAGCCTATAGTCAATATCTAGAGCGCGCTATGTATAGTCTCTCAGAAAAGTCCCTGTAGTTATCCTGGATCCTGAAGTAGCAGTAATGCGTGTGACGCTGGAGGATTGAGAGCTGAGAAGCGCTGAAATTAATAGAAGGAGATTGCGAGAGGATTGTTCTTGTGGAAACGCCTCGAAGGTGAGACTCGATCAGTATTGGGTGGGACTTGTTGTTACTGCTTTGCTAGAATAACTATGGGAAACGCCCCTCTGACTTTCAGGCTCCATGGGATATTTCCTTTTTTCCACTCTAGATTACCCCTTAGGGTTCTCATGGAAATGATTCTCCCCGGGATTCCCTTTCTTAGGAGACAGGAGCATCCGGCGCTTCGAGAGCAAATACCCTAGGTCTGCCCAATCTTTGCAAATATCTTGTCAGGCAAAATCACCATCACTTGAAGAAAACAAGGCAGCAGTTTGACTCTTTCCCATTGCGGCCACTCTTTGCTTGCAATGTAACAAGTGCTATATTAGTTTTATACACATCTCACATCTCAAATCATGCTTCCTGAGTCTTGACGTTTTCAAATTTCTTCCTACGATGTGATGCAAATAGACGGGATATTAATGGAGGTTGTACAAATGAGAAAGCTTGTTTGGTTTCTGCTTTGTCTGCTTTTGTTATCCGGTTGTGAAGGTATAAATAAGGCGTCCACACTTATATCAGGAGATCCACAGTCCACCGCAATACCAGGAGAAATGGTCTTAGTAGAAAAGGGCGGCTTCTTGATGGGAGACAGCTTGATTATTGGAAACCCAAATGAAAAGCCGGTCCATATAGTCAACTTCTCATACAATTTCCACTTGGGCAAGTACGAAGTGACTATCAAAGAATACAGTGAATTCTGTGACAAAACCGGAAGGGAAAGACCTTACGAAGAATTCAAACTTGATCTAATACCTGCCACGGCTGTTAGTTGGTGGGATGCCATTGCTTATTGTAATTGGCTGAGCACAAAAGAAGGTTTACCAAAGGCATATGACAGCAATGGAAATCTACTCGATCTTAGTGGAAATATTACTACGGATCCCTCTAAAGTCGCTGGTTACAGATTACCGACTGAAGCAGAATGGGAATACGCAGCTAGAGGAGGAAAATACAGTAAAGGGTACAAATATGCCGGTAGAAACAACAAAGACGAAGTGGCGTGGCATGAAGACAATAACAGGGATATATATCATGAAGTGGGACTGAAATTACCGAATGAATTAGAGCTATTTGATATGACTGGAAATGTCTGGGAATGGTGCAGTGATGGTTGGAACATTTATACGGATGAACCTGTCACAAATCCATTTTTTGTTGGAGATCGTGTGAATAGAATTCTGCGTGGGGGGAGCCTTGTCAGTAATGATCATGACTTACATTTGTCAAGACGCATATTTAGCTCCCCAGATCAGGCGTATTCCGATGCAGGTTTTCGAGTGTGTAAAACGGTTATCGAGCAGGATTTGCCATATGTGTCAAAGCTCGGAGGACTGGAAGGGACTGTTTTGAACACACAGAACACCTTTGCATGGTCCGGAATCATTATGGAGGGAGAAATTGCAAACTATGATTACAGAATGGACCAATCAGAATGGATTAGCTGCGAGCAAAATGATTCTTTCATATGGGGAAATTATTCGAGGGGAAAACATACTTTTGAAGTACGTGCGAAATCCAATAATGGCATATATTCGAGAGTTGTTTCTTGGGAGTTCTTTGCAGTTGAATTGATAGAAGTTTCATCGGGCTCTTTTGCAATGGGAGACACTTTCGGCGGAGGATATAGCGAAGAACTCCCTATCAGTCTCGTAATTCTAGACTATGACTACAATTTAGGTAAGTGTGAAGTCACTTTCGACGAATACGACGCTTTCTGTGAGGCTACGGACAGAAGCAAACCCAACGATCAGGGTTGGGGAAGGGGAAGCAGACCTGTAATAAACGTAACCTGGTGGGACGCAATTGCTTACTGTAACTGGCTTAACGAAATGGCTTCACTTCCCAAAGCATATAACAAAAATGGTGAGTTTCTTGATAGGGATGGAAATTTGACTTCAAATCCATCGAAAGTAGTAGGCTACAGACTGCCAACGGAAGCAGAGTGGGAATACGCTGCAAGGGGCGGGAACAAGAGTAATGGACACAAGTATGCTGGAAGCAGCACCGTTGGCGACGTCGCTTGGTACGATTCAAACTCGGGGGGCAGGACTCAGGAAGTTGGTCAAAAGGCATTTAATGAGTTGGGCATCTACGATATGAGTGGCAACGTATGGGAATGGTGCAGTGACCTATTTAGTATTTACAAAGCAAAAACTCTAGTTAATCCGTTCAAGTCTTATTCAAGCTCAAGTTCACGAGTAATTAGGGGTGGCAGTTGGTCAAACAATGAAACCTATTTGCGGGTTTCTTGTCGTCTTAGCAAAGAACCTGAAGATGCCATTAATACTTTGGGGTTTCGCATTTGCAGGACTGATATTGATATCCGTATTCCTGTTATTGAAAGAGTAGATGGCCCTAATGGTAAGGTTTTCGAACCCGACGTGACTTTCGTATGGAATGGAAGCGACTACGATGGTTTAGTTGCAGTTTATCAATACAGAAAGGATAGCGGTGAATGGGAAGAATTATTTGAATTGAAAGTCAGTTATACGTGGCGAAATGTTTCAGGTGGAAGCCATACTTTTGAAGTCAGAGCAGTCGACAATGACGGGTTCTGCTCAGAACCAGTATCTTGGTTCTTCTGGAGAGTGATAGAAGGCGACAAGGTATTTGTGGAACGCGGTTCAAATTCGATAGAAGAAACCCTACTTGGCACAAGGATCCTAGATCATGATTTCACTATAGGCAGATATGAGGTAACAATATCAGAATTTCGCAAGTTTTGTAGAGATACCGCTAGGGAAATGCCAAATGTTGACCTCGTATCTAGCGATAGTTGTCCTGTGTTCAATGTCAGTTGGTGGGATGCGATAGCTTACTGCAACTGGTTGAGTGATAGCGAAGAGCTTCCAAGAGCTTACAATAATGCCGGTCAACTTTTGGATTCCAAAGGCAACGTTACTAAAGATTTAGGAGAGGTAGTTGGCTATCGCCTTCCAACTGAGGAAGAGTGGGAATTTGCAGCCAGAGGCGGTCAAGTTAATAATGGCCATAAGTATTCCGGCGGAGATGATGTCGAACTTGTGGCTTGGTATTCTGGTAATTCTGAAGCAAGTTCTGGATTCTATACAAGAAAGAGAAGTCCGAAAGAAATCGGCCAAAAACTACCAAATGAACTGGATCTATTTGACATGAGTGGAAATGTCTGGGAATGGTGCACAGACTCAAATAAAGCAATAAGAGGGGGTAGTTTTGAAGATGGCCTATCGTACGTTGTGGTTACTTCACGAAGAACAGTGCTCCCCGATGTCAGTAGCGAATCTATTGGGTTTCGAATTTGTATAACTGGTAATCACGAGGTGAACTACCGTTATGAAGAAACAGCTACCAGTACGTCACAAAGCTTGACCGAGGATCTCTCATATAAGAATACCATTCTTGGCCTTACGGTATCAGATATTGTCGAAGAAGACAGGGAGAGGCTCCGTTTGTCTAAAGAGTTCTGTGGGGTGATAGTCAGGAGTGTGTACAGCGAAGGAATAGGTAGTCGGCTGGGATTTTCCGAAGATGATGTGATAACGAGGGTAAGTATTAATGGTAATCAACAGAATGTCGATAGGTTAGTTAATTTCGAGAATGTTGTGGCTAGCATTGAGAAGGGTGACTATATTGCTTTTGTTATCTATCGTGATGGAAAGAGATTTGTTGCTTCTTTTCAGTACTAAGAGTGTACACACATTCACAGAAAACGATTTGAAGTAGTTTGATTACAGGAGGACATTCGAACGAAAGAATGATAGATTCATATCTCTTACCTGTATCGTTCTAAAAATGGAAGGGAGGAAGCCAGATGGCAAAGAGGAAGTTCTTCAGGATGTCTGTATGGTTAGCTGTCCTGGTAGGAGTTTTTTTCCTGGGCGCGTTTTCGTCAATGACAAATGATGAGATGTTCGAGAAGTTCAGGCCCGTTTTCGAGATACTTACGTACATAGATCGCAACTACTATGGTATCGACAAAGTTGATTATGACGATGTGCTCAACGAAACCTTAACAGGTACGATGCGTGGACTCGACGATCCCTTTGCATGGTACTTTGATCCGGTTAAGGTAAGGGAGAACGAACTGGATACTGCCTCCAGGTACGGTGGGATAGGCTATACGGTTCAGTACAACATTGAGTTCGACTGTCTTGAAGTGGTTGCCCCAACGGCCGGAAGCCCTTCCGAAAGAGTGGGCCTTAGAGCAGGCGATTTGATTCTCACGATTGACGGAGTGGCGGTGTCGGAAGTCGGTTATTACGGTGCAGTGAATATGCTGAGAGGAGATCCCGATACCCAGGTAGTTCTTGAGGTCTACAGAGAATCCATAGAGGATCCCTTTTTTGTAGAGATCACAAGAGCACTCACAGAGATAAAGAGTGTCAAGACGGAATTGCTAACTGTTGAAGATGCCGACATTGCTTATATTCAAATAACCGGTTTCAACGCACCAACTTACGATGAATTCGAGGATGCTCTAAAGCTTAGCAAAAAAAGCGAGGCCTTCATTATCGACCTTCGCAACAATCCAGGCGGGCTACTGCAGAGCGTTCTGAACATATCATCACTGATGCTACCAAAGGGCGAGAGAATCATGACAATAAGATATCGAGACGGTAAGGAAGAGATCTACAACTCCTGGGGATCGAAATATAACTCATACTTCACCAATAAACCAATTGTTGCGCTTGTCAATGAGGGGAGTGCGGCAGGGTCAGAAATACTTGCAGAAGCATTGAAACAAAGTGGATTGGCAACGATTGTAGGCACAAAGACTTTCGGTTTGGCTGCGATCAGGACTGTTTTCAATCTCTCAAACGGAGGAGAAATATGGTTGACAACTGCACACTACTTTGCTCCGGATGGAAGCGACATTCATCTTCAGGGGATAGAGCCTGACATTGTTGTTGACAATGAAATCCTAGAGGAAGATGCGAGAGAGTTGACATTATCAGAGGTATCAGTAGGTGACGAACAGGATCTTCAGCTTTCGAAAGCTATCGAGACAATTCTCGAAAGACTGGGAGTTAAGGTCGCTAATTGAAGCAGGCGAGTTTTTCTGTTTCAATATTGATTTCACTTATCGCTTTGGCTTTATATATAGAGTCATACTCCCATTTTACAGACTACGTATGGGCCTTGTTATCAATGATGCGCCTAACTGAAGACGGTCTTCGCTTTCCTTGCATGCCATTTGATGTTTCTATATCCTGCATTCGCGGAAATTATAACGAGGGGGATTCCACACCCAGTTTGGCGTAGATATCCTTCTGCTTTTTGGTGACTTCTCCGATCAAGCGGCCATGTTCGGGTGATTCAAACCTTTCAATAGTGTCCAGTTCGTCAAGGAGACCCTGCAATGTCCAGTTCTCGAAGAGACCGGTGTCCTGCATCTTCTTCTTTATGTAAGAGAGATAGATAAGAGCCACAAACTGGACAAACAGCTTTCCATTCAGGGATAGTTCAGAGGAAACCTGCATTCTCCTGAAATTCAACCGGTCTTTCAAGTTGCCAAACCCCTTTTCCACTATGTCTTTACTGCGATAAAGCGATAAGGCCTCGAAGGGATCGTTGACTCCATTGGAAAGCAGTGCGAAATAGCCATAGTTTCTTGCCGCTTCACGCATAGCCTCTTCCTTCGGTGTGACTTTCCTGCCCCTTTTGGTAAGAGTAAAGTATTTGTCGTACTCCTTAATACTGTATTCCTTGAGTTTGTTGTTCTTCAGGTCATTGTATAGTCTGCTCAGATAATCGTTCATCTCGGTCTGATCTTTTGCGGCCTTCTCGGGATTGAAGAAAAGATGCAGATACGCTCGCCTTTTCGAGCTTAATACGTCCCCTTTGTTGGGTCTTTCCTGTTCATAATCCCACTTTATTGTTCGACACAAACCATATACTCCGAACTGAGGTTGCAGATTTGACCATAGCTGAAGGTTATCGCGTTCTTCTTCGAGGACCTCTTTCACATAGTTAAGACTCAGTTTGACACCTATGATGAATTTCTGGTGGTTCTTGAAGAGCAGGTTGATGTTCTCTCCGCTGTAAAAGCCTCTGTCAAGAAGGACACTTACCTTTTTGTATCCCATGACATTGAATTCAGCCATGAGCTGCTTGACTGTTTTCACATCTGTGATATTGCCTGGAAGTTTCCGGTAGTAAAAGGGAAGTCCAGACTGTTCACCGAAGAGAAGGGCAAGGTTGATTTGAGGTAGTCTGTCGTACTCTTTGTTTCTTCCCTTCTTGACCTGTCTCAGTGTCTCTGAATAACTGGAGATGGAAGTGATGTCAAAGGCCCAGTATTCTTTCTCAATTCTACGTCTGCCCTGCTTCTTGAAGAACATCATCCTCTCTTCTTCTGAAATGGATTGGAACAGCTCACTGCTGCGCTGTGATGGTATGTCTTCTCCATAAGGATGGGCATGCAGTCTCTGCCAATGAGAAAACCGACTGAGTGAGTTATTCTCTTCGAGAATAAGATAATAGGCTATCGATAGAATCATTCTATAACGGTCGGGAAAGCAGGCTTTCAAATCGGCCGCGACTTCGGTGATCTTTCCAACCTGATCGAGAAGATAGCAAGCACCATAGAAATCCCTTCGGATTTTGGTTATTGGTACAGGTCCAGGCTTTCTCAAGATGCCATCCTTCTGTTCAGAATCCTTCCTGTATGGTCTGGTCGGTACGATTTCTCCAGTGTCTGGATCCAGCTTGCCGATTAAGGTTCTCTTGGCTCTGGACTGTTGTTTTTCCCTGTCCCAATAGGCTTCGTTTTTGTAGACATATGTGATTCCTGTTTTCTTGTTCTTCTGATAGACAATTCCCATCTCTTCACCTCGTTACATACATTATAATATATAACGAGGGATAAACCTATAGAAAATAACTCTAACGTAGTCTTTTCAATGCTTCACGAAGGTTTTCATCGTTAGACTTTTCGGGAACTTAGGTTACAACGCAATTTGCCCAGGAACTATTGAAACCAGAATGATTGAAGAAACAATGAAGATCAAGAGGGAAAAGTGGTTGGAAGAAATCCCCATGAAGAGATTCGGAAAGCCTGAGTACATAGCAGATATGGCCTCATTCTTAGCATCTGACAAAGCTTGTTGGATTACTGGCCAATCAATACGCGTTAATGGAGGAATAGTCACACCTTGAAAGGGGATGAGTTGCATTGAGTGAAGAAAGCTTGACGAGAATGATTGATTCAACGATGTTGAAACCCGACGCAACTAAGAGGGACATCGAAGAAGTTTGCAGGCTGGCCATGGAATACAAATTTATGACTGTTGCTATTGGGGCTTCCTGGATTGAGTACGCATCGGAGATATTGAAGGGTTCAGAAGTAGGAGTTGATGCACCGGTAGGCTTTCCGAACGGCTATTCTACAACTGAATCGAAAGTATTTGAAACAAAAGATGTCCTATTGAAAGGTGCAAGTGAAATAGATATGGTCATAAACATAGGTTGGCTGAAGAGCCAGATGTACGATGAAGTGAAGAATGAGATATTGGCTGTAAGAGATGCGGCCAAAGGCGTAGTCATGAAAGTCATTCTGGAAGTTCATTACCTGACAGATGAAGAAAAAAGGATAGGAGCTAACATAGTTGCAGATGCCGGGGCCGATTTCGTGAAAACATCTACAGGTTTTGCCGACACCGGCTGCACTGAATCCGACGTTAAGCTCCTGCTGGACGAGGTGGGAAACAGGATCCAGGTCAAAGCGTCAGGCGGCATAAGAAAGCTTAGGGACCTTCTTAGATACCATGAGCTCGGTGCGACGCGTTTTGGGGCAAGCAATGCACATCTCCTGATCGATGAATTAAGGGAGACGCCGTTTTATTGATGTGTAAGTGAAGGCATCATTGCTTTTGGTTTTTTGAGTAATGCAAGGGGATTATCGGTTGGTTTTCAGTGTTTCGTACAGAGAACTAGCGTCTCGTTTTTTGCTCGAAAGCAGGTAAGATAGATATGAAAGCCAACCTTTTTTGTTTAGGAGTGGGGGAAATGCTTTTAGAAGAGTTTAGAGATAGGGTCAAGAGCTTGAGAGAGCTAATGGCTGCCAGAAGTGCAAGCGCCCTTTTATTGAGCAAGTGCTGTAATTTCTCATGGTTCACTTTCGGAGCCAGGAGTCACATTGCCCTGAACTCCACCGAGGGAGAAGCCTCAATTCTCATAACAGGGGACCGCGTCTACATGATCACAAACAATATTGAAAAGCAGAGAATTCAGGAGATCGAGCTGGATGAAAGTCTTCTCGGAGAATTCGGGTTTCTTGAGTATAGCTGGTTTGAGCCCTCCGGAGAGAAAAGGCTGCTGGAGAGCGTGGTTAACGGGAAGCTTATATCGGATACGGGAAGATACTCAAGCGAGTATGTTGATATAACACCCATGCGGAGCGTCTTAAGTGAGACGGAAATCGACACGTACAAAGCTCTGGGAAGAGAGTGCGATGAAATCTTCTCCCTGATAGTGCCGGATTTGAATCGACATATGACTGAGCTGGAGGTTCAAGGGCTTTTCTATAGGGCCATGGCAGAGAGGGATATAGAGCCGGTGTTGACACTGGTCTTCTCGGAGGAGAGCTCTCTCAGTTACAGACACAATCTTTCGCGAGATGTCAGACTGGGGAAGAGAGGCTTCGCGAGTATCTGTGCAAGAAAACGAGGGCTGATAATCTCTTCGAGCAGGTCTTTTCTGTTTGAGGCATCAGATGATATCAGGAGGCAACACGAACAGAACTGCCTCATCGATGCAAAGGTTATCGGATGCTCGAAGCCAGGAGTGAAGCTTTCACAGGTTTTTGAGAGGCTAGTAGAGGCCTATGAAACGGCTGGCAGGGCAGGTGAATGGAAACTTCATCACCAGGGAGGAACTGCGGGTTACCTCCCCAGAGAGGTGATTGCTAACCTGAAGAGTGATATCGTTCTCCAAATTGGAAACGCGGTTGCCTGGAACCCGACAATTAGAGGCACGAAGTCCGAGGATACTGTACTTGTAGGCAAGTCACAGAACACGATTCTGTCATTTCCCGATTCGAGCTCCTGGCCGGCTCTTGAATTCGAAATAGACGGTGTATCAGTTAAGAGGCCTGAGATTGTTATTGTTGACTGAGCGACAGTATCAGACCGAGAATCGCTTTTTTCATAATTGACTTATCAAGTTTCATTTGAGTCAACGAATAAGAGTTATAATGAATTGGGCATGGTTTTCTCTTGTCTAAAACAAAGAGCAGACCATAAAAAGGGGTCTTGTTAAGATCCCTTTTTTGAAATGCATAGACCTTGTGCTAAAATGAATTCCGTTCAGCGGGACGGAGGGATCTCAATGAAAACAGTAGTTACGAACAAAAAGGCACGTTTCCAGTACCATCTTATGGATTCATACGAAGCCGGGATCGAGCTTGTCGGCACGGAAGTAAAATCTCTGCGCCTTGGTGGCGCTTCTTTGATAGATGCCTATTGCAAGATCGAGAATGGAGAGATTTTTCTTATGGAATGCAATATCAGTCAGTATACACATGGAAATGTTTGGAATCACGAGCCGCGCAGAAAACGAAGGCTCCTTATGCATAGGAAGGAGATACTGAGGCTCGATCAGAAGATCAAAGAAAAGGGATTGACGATTATTCCTTTGAGGATATATTTCAACGAAAGAGGAAAGGCGAAGGTTGAGATTTCGCTTGCAAAGGGAAAGAGGCTTTTCGACAAGCGGGAAGATATCGCGAAGAGGGATGTTGAAAGAAGGATGCGTCAACGGACAGACTTGTGAATAATTTTGCTTCCTGGGCGTATTTTTCTTCCGAATAGAGCAGCAATAATGGCTTTGAACCTCAATACTGTTGTGGTATAATCAATCTGTTATATACTGCCAATAACGCCAATAGCTTTGCAATTATTAAGGGGAGGTGTATTTATGAAGAAAGTCGCTTTAGTAGCTTTGCTCCTTTTTGCGGTCTCACTGGGTCTCTCTACGCCTAAAGCGCTTATAGGTGGTGGTTTTGGAATCAATGCCACTAATCCAGTTTATCAGCCAGAGAGATGGGGTGCCGGTGCTTTTGATCTCTCTCTTCAGCTTCCATTTACTGATAAGATTGGAACCATGTTGAGTGCTCAGGCTGCAATCAGATATCCGACCAATAAGATTGGCCTTTTAAATGCTGACATTTACTTTCAGGTTCTCGAGACGCTCAATCTGAAGGTGAGGCTGCTTGTTAGTGTGGGTTCAGTTCAGGATACCATAGCCGGTCAACAGTCCTGGGAGATAGGAATACTTGATCTAGGAGCTCCTCATCTTGCTCTCGGTGGTGGGTTCCAGATAATGACACCGATCACTGACAAGATGATTCTCAATGGATTTGCCAGGGGTTACAGAGTGAAAGACTATCAGACTCGCCAGGAGGGAGACTTCCCCGGCGGAGATTACTGGCCCCTTCCCGAGTTCTTCTCTGTAGGACTTGGAGTACTCTACGAATTCTAATCAAGAGCTAAAGAGGCTTTTTTGAGCAAGTATTTTTTGCTATTCTTTGTTCTATTTTTTTCTATTGTTGGTTTAGCGGTAACGGGTTACGACAAATTCTTACATTATTCTGTTAGTTATACCGCCTTTGGCCTTTCAAGTTACCTTCTTGGGGACACAGGCGGTTTTGCCTTTACCGCATTACTGGGTGTGGGGAAGGAAGTCTGGGATCTGATTTCAGGCAGAGGTTCCGCGGAGGTTGGAGACCTCATCGCAGACTTTGCAGGCATAGCATCAGCCTATAGTTTTGTTCGCAGCCTGCCATTCAGGCCGATAATAATCTTTAGATGGGTATTCTAGAGGGCAATTCATTCATGTTGAGTTCCGGTCAGCGGCCAATCGGCAGGTTTCTTGATGCCGTGTTTCTCTGCCAGTGTTGTGAGCAGTAGTTTTGTCTTGTTATCCAGTTCTATTCCCGACTCTAGAGATCTCTCCCTTGCTAATGCCTCTTTCTCTCCGTGATAGTAGATCTTTTCATGACCCTCGGCTTTATCACTTGAAACAATTTCATCGACAATCCTTTCCATGTGTCTTACTAGGTGTGAAGCTTCTCCAAAGAGCTTAAGGTCTAAACAGCCAAAGAAGTGGCACACGCCAGCCTGGGAACTCGAGTAAGTCTTTGCGCTCCAAGTCCCCAAAGATAGCCCGGCAGACAGCAGATCTACAAGAAGCGCCATCCCAAACCCTTTGTGACCACCAAAATCCTCATCGGATCCTCCCAAGGGAAGAATACCTCCGGAGTTTCGATTGTTGAAGTTGTTCAGAACCCTTCTGGGAGAGGTTGTGCTACTACCTGTTTCATCCACTGCCCAGCCGTTTGGAATGTCTCTTCCCAGCCTATCGTAAACCTCTAATTTTCCCCTGGTCACAACGCTAGTAGCCATATCCAGTATGAAATCCTTCTTCGATCCAGGGATGGCTACTGAAAAGGGATTTGTTCCAAGAATGGCCTCCTTCCCGAAAGTCGGAACGACGAGAGGGTAGCTGTTGGTCATCGCTATCCCTATCATCTTTTCTGAAAGCGCCTTTTCGGAGTAATAGGCTGAGATTCCGTAGTGATTTGAGTTTCTGACCGAGACAAGGCCGATCATCGACTTCTTCGCTTTGGTTATTGCAAGATCCATCGCGTAGTTGGAAACACATTGTCCTGGGCCGCCGTTACCGTCAATTGTGGCCGAAATCGGAGTATCATGTACTATCGATGGCTTGGAATCGAGCAGGATATTTCCGCTATCTCTTTCCTTAATGTACCTACCAAGTCTTGCAACACCATGTGAAGGAATGCCACGCAAATCAGCTTCCAACAAAACGTCCACTATTTCATGAGCGGCCTCTATGTTGAAATTCTCGGAAAGAAGGATCTCTTCGCAGAGCTTCCTGAGGTTTTCATATGCTACGAGTCTACCCATAATTATCTAGTCCTTTCAAAGTAGTTCCTTGCTATTTCTACATAAAGCCTTCGGGCCCTATGGACTTCTTCAAGTTCCACATATTCGTTCGACCTGTGCGCCATTGAGGGGCTTCCGGGACCTAGTATTACTGTCTCAATCCCTTGCGATGCAGTAAAGGCACCGTCAGTGAAGTAGGTCATTGAGAGCTCTTCGGCTTTCAGGGCTTTCTTTTTGAGCACTTCCTTAACAGATTCAGTGAGAGTGCCTGAAGAGGAGAAAGACTCCCTGTTGAGCAAAATGATTTTCTCTGATTGATTGTATTTGCTTAGAACGGAATCTACGAGAGCGATGATTTCTGAAGAATCTGTGTTCTCTGCAAAACGAATGTCGATAACACATTCGGCCTCATCGGGAACCGTATTTTCTTTTGATCCACCTCGAATGATGTTCAGGCTCTCAGTAAGGCCTTCTATTTTCCCTAGAACCTGAGAAAGCTCATTGTAGGCACTGAAAAGCCTTGTAACTGCGTTAACTCCGTTTTGCGGTTGCGAACCGTGCGCTGATTTGCCTCTGAATTTCAGTTTAAGCCAGAGCGCTCCCTTCTCTCCGGTGGCAAGTCCTAAAGAAGTGGGCTCACCAATCAGCACAGCCGAGATGTCGAATGGTTTGTGTTCAAGAAAGTTCTGTATTCCCGAGCAACCGACTTCTTCGTCGCACGTGGCAAGAAGAGCCACGTTTCCGCAGAACTCCCTATCTTCCGAAAGATCTACAAGCGCCGCAATTAAGGCCGAAAGACCACCCTTCATATCTGCGGAACCTCTGGCATAGAACTCCCCGTCTATCTGTTCAGGTTTGAAAGGATCGGTATTCCAGTTTGAACCGGCGGGTACAACATCCATATGACCGGAGAAGACTAAATATGAGATTCGGGGATCGCGTTCGATCCTTGCAAGGAGATTCGAACGGTTATCGGCAACTCGGTGAATCTCTACGCTCACTTCTTTTCGCGTGAGAGTTCTCTCGATTATCGATACGGCGAGATCTTCATTACCCGGAGGATTCGTTGTGTTGGCAGAGCATAACTCAAAAAGAAGACTTTCGAGTTGGGAATCACTGTAACTCATAGTTTTATCCCCACATTCCAGATTGAGAAATCATCCTGTCCAAGAATCTCTGATTTTGTCTTTTCGCCGTTAGCAACTCTCAGAACAAGTTCGAAAAGCCTCTTTCCGCCTTCTTCTAATGTCTCTTTTCCGGAGATTATCGCACTGCAATCAAAATCGATGTTCATCTTCATCTTTTTAGCCGTTTCGTGGTTTCCAGTTATTTTTATAACAGGTGCTATCGCATTGCCTGTAGGAGTTCCCTGCCCGGTAGTAAAAAGCACAACTGTAGAGCCACCGGCAACCATTCCTGTGACAGATTCTACATCATATCCGGGCGTATCCATAAGGTAAAGACCTGGCTCCGGATCAATTAATTCGCCGTACTCTTTAACACCTACTATCGGTACTTTGCCGCCCTTAATCATTGCTCCAAGCGACTTTTCTTCAAGTGTGGTCAGTCCTCCCCGTACGTTCCCAGGAGAGATGTTGTTGGGGACGTTTTCTTTATCCACCACATCGCGGCTGTTCTTCATGCTTTCATCAATCATTCTCTTCAGCATCCCTGCAAATCGCCTCTTCATCTCTTCATTTTTCATTCTCTCAAAGAGGAGGTGTTCTGCACCGACCAGTTCAGTGGTTTCAGAGAGTATCACACAACCTTCTTCTCTCCATAGAATGTCGGCAGCCTCGCCGACTACAGGATTGGCCGACAAACCCGAAGAGAAGTCGGAACCACCGCATTCCATGCCTAGGACAAGTCTTGAAAGCGGAACTTCCTCTCTTTCACTCTTCGAAGCTTCCTCTACCATTTTCCTGACAATTGCAGTTCCCCTTTCTACAGCTTCTACGGTTCCGTAGTCTTGAACCATTATTAGTCCGGCCGGTTTTCCGCTGTCTAGAATCACGTCCCTCAGTTCATGTGGGGACACCCTTTCACAACCGAGCCCAACAACAAGAACGGCTGCCACATTAGGATTTAGCGCAGTATTAATCAGCGTTCTTCTAGTCTGCTGAAAGTCATCTCCCAGTTGAGCGCAGCCTTGATTGTGGCTGGCCACTACCGACCCGGGAACAGCGGCCGAAATCTTTCTGGCAACATTCGAAGAGCAAAGAACACTGGGGAGAACGAGGACGTGATTTCTCACTCCAACACTTCCGTCACTTCTTAAATAACCCATCATGGTCTTCATAATATCTGGCCTAAGCCCTGTCACCTCCCTCTTTGATCTCCGTTCGTTCGCTTACAACATTTTGGATGTGAACATGCTGGCCCGTCGAGATGTTCGAAGTTGCAATCCCTATCTTGTTATTGTATTTAATTATTCTCTCGTTTCTTTTGATGTCTCTCACCGCGACTTTGTGACCGAAAGGTATTTCTTCCTTCGCAACCAGCATCTGCAATCCGGAAACACCCTTCACCTCTATCTCTTCGCCGATATCCACTTTCTCAAGCACCGTTGCGACATTGTCGTTTAAAGACAGCAAAATAGCATGCTTCATTTCTAATCCTCCAAATGGGCAAAGCTTTCTTTGGCAGCATAGTCAATATGGTTGGAACTGAGTATAGAACATATCATATTCATTGAGTGCTTGAGATGAACTTCCAGGGCAGCAGAAGCCTTCTCCAGGTCTCCTTCCAGGATGCTCTGCGCGATTTTGAAATGTTCCTCCATCTCGTTAATTATCCAGTCTTTTTGCTGTTCAAGAAGGTAGTATTTGATCACGTTCCGCATTCTGGCGAGCAGTATCGAGATCTTCGACATCATTTCAATTAGATATTCATTATTGCAGTTATTGAGTATCTCCCTGTGCAGCCTGTAGTCAATATCGTAAGGAACTTTGTTCTTTGTCTCCTCCGGTTCCGAGAGGTGTCTTCTCATCCTCACGATCAGATTCGATATGATCTCTCTGTCGATCCGATTAATTGATTCACTCAATGCAAGTTTCTCCAGCACAAGCCTTATCGGGAAGAGCTTCCTGACGTCATTTTCGAGAATCTCCTTTACGTAAAAACTCTTGGCGGCTCCCGGCGCGACAAGACCATCTTCCTTCAGCTTGTGGAGAGCCCCCCTTACCGGAGTAGAAGAAACACCGTAGATTCTTCTCAGCTTCTCGATCGTCAATCTCGCTCCGGGAGGGATTTCCAGTTCTACGATGCTATCCCTTATTGATCTGTAAAGCTGCTGCTGGATTCCCTGAAAGTGATTTGTGTCTGCCAATCTGTTCAAAGTGATCCCCCCAGGATTTGAGGGAAAGCTTTCAGAAATGAAGCAGTTTCCCTTAGAGTTTCTATCTGATCTTCATCGCAGAAGACCTCGACACTGTATTCACCGACATAACTCGATCTGCTCAGCATTTTCAAGAAGCTCTGAAAATCAATCGCGCCCCGCCCCAGAGGTTTGTGATTCGTATCTGCTAGGTGAACGTGTTTTATCAGCTCGATGTTCGAACTTACAAAAGCGGGATCCTTCAACTCATCGAAATGGTCAGAGTCAAGGAGAATTCCAAAACTCTTCAGCTCTCTCTCAGAAAGAAAAGAGGCGGCTTCGACACAGTTATTAAGGATCGGGCAGACCACCTTCCTCAATGGTTCTATCAAGACGGACAACCCCTCGAGTTCACTTCTCACATATGAATCGATTTTTCCCAGCGATTCTCCAAGCCTCTCGAGTGACCTCTGGAGGCCGTCGGACCATATTACTCCCCTAAGTCTGCCGATATTAAGGTTAACTCCTAGAGCATGTGCCTTCTTGGCTGCCTGCAAAAAGGAGTTCAGCGCTCTCTTTCTTTCGTTCGCGTCTATGTGGTTCAGGTAAAGGCCGGCAGTTCCTGCCATCTCGCCAGTGCAGAGAAATATGCACTTCAAAGAGTACTGTCGCTCGAGTCGCTTCAGTTTTTCAACATCCACTTTTTCGGGTTCGGCGACCATGAGCTCAAAAGAGTTGAAACCGGCACCCGCCACTGCGGCGAGCGTCTCTTCCAACCTGCCGGTGAGGCCAGTGACCTTTGCACTGGCCGGAATATCCTCGTTGGCCACCATAAAGCTTACTGCCATCTCTTTCACCTCAGCCCACCGCACTCACTAGTGCCATTGAGAGCGACACCGCTTTTGCGAATTCATTGTCGCTCCTCGATGTGAGAACAACGGGGAATCCTGCTCCCAAAAGGAGCCCGGCCGTCTTGGACTTGCCTAGATGTACGAGCCCTTTAATAAGGTTGGCCGCTGATTCAAGATTAGAACAGACCAGTATGTCGGCCTCGCCTCCGACCTTAGACGTAATTCCCTTCTTCAGTGCCGCTTCCTTTTTCAGGGCAGTATCTATGGGCAGGGGTCCGTCCACGAGACACACTCCAAATTGCCCTCTTTCCGCCATTTTAGACAACACGGCTCCTTCAACGAGGTCGCGATTTGTTACCGACACTCGCTCATTTATACCGATTACCGCGACCCTTGGTTCACTTATTCCGATCGATCTTGCAAACTCAACGGCATTCCTGAGTATCTCTGCCTTTTCCTTCAAATCAGGTGCAACGTTGACCGTCCCATCAGTTATGAAAAGCAGTCTTGGATGCTCGGGGACCTCCATACAGGAAATGTGACTTATAAGCTTTCCGCTAGCCTTTACCCTGGGGCTCTTGAAGAGCTCTCTCAGAAAAACGGTGGTATTGATGTCGCCTTTCATTAGGACGGCGGGAGTATCTCCCTCCAAAGCAGAGACTGCATTTGAAGCATTATCTTCTTCAGATTTCCCTTCGACAACACGCGTCGTGTTCAGAAACCCTTCAGATGCCGCCTCCTTTATCTCTTCCAATCTTCCGAAGAGAGTGAATTCAAAATTGCCGTTAGAGGAGGCAGTTGATTCTATGGCCTTCATCGTCTTTCGATCATGCGGTTGCACGCAATTTACTCTCACGCGCTTCTGCAACTTACTTGCTTCAAGAATGAACTCAGAAAGGGAATTAATCATCGATCATCACCTCAGTATTCCAGGGCCTCTTCGATCCCCCGTATTACTCTGTGCGCTCCTTCGGCAAGGCTTTCCATCTCGTATTCTCCCGGGAAAAGAAGAACTCTTATACCCTTCAGTTTCGCAAGAAGTCTTTCTCTGACGTAGTCACACTTCACTACGCCGCCCGTAATGGCAAGGGCGTCGGGAACTCCGTCAAATACCGCCAGCAGACTGTATGAGTATTTTGCAATATTGTAAATGTACGCTTCAAGCGGCATAGAATCGATTTCTCCATTTTTGACGCCTTCGGCGATCCGTTCAACGTCGCGCATTCCGAAGTGGGAAAACAGACCGCCCCTGTGAGCCAGGTATTCGAGATAATCGTCTCTCGAGCGAGCAAACTCCGCCAATTCGTGAGTCGGGAGGGCGCCCGCTCTTTCCACAGAAAAGGGACCTTCCTTGTCACTGTTATAGAGATCGACCATCTTTCCGTTCAGATGGGCGCTTACCGAGGAGCCACCACCTAAATGGGCCACTATGAGCTTCGCTTCTTCGTACCTCTTTCCCAGTTCAGTCGCAGCTTTCTTCGCGACTGCCTTCATGTTCAACGCATGGGAGAGTGAGTTTCTTCTGATCTCCTCTATTCCCGTTATTCTTGCCCACTCGGCGAGTTCGTCCACACTGATCGGGTCGACGGTGAAAGCCGGCATTCCGAATTCCTGAGCCAATTCAAAAGCTATCACGACCGCTGTGTTTGCAGGGTGAATGCCCTGAAGGCCCTTTCTGGCGTCATTGACCATCTCTCTGTTGATGCGGTAAACTCCGGAATTCAGAGGTTTCAATCTCCCCCCTCTGGCCGCCACGGCAGTCAGTTGGGATGGTCTTATCCCGTTTCTGTCCAGTTCTTTGAGGATCTGATCCTTCCTTATTGTGTACTGATCGGGAAAAAGGGGAAGCTCGAGCATACCATCGCCAAGAGAAAGCGTCTTCTTGAACACTTCATTCCCATCTTTGAAGACGGCCACCTTGGTTGATGTCGAACCGGGATTTATGACGAGAATCAGACTCATTTCATGTAATCTCCGACTATTCTCTTGAATTCGTCAGGTTCGAGGACCGTGTTTCTTATTCGTCCTTCCTTTCGCACAATTTCCGTCAGTTCTTCAAGCTGGTCTTCCGTCGCCTGTATGCCCAATCTCTTCAACCAGTATTTTATGCTTGCCTGACCGCTGAAGGCGCCGAGCTTCACGTCTATCTCGCCCATTCCTACGAGCGAAGGAAGGTACGGGGTCATGGCGGCGTTAATTCCGGCCGCATTCAACTTGTCGATTGCATCAACTACGATGCCCGATTCGACCCAGAAGAGACGCTTCCCAACGACCGGCTTATTGTTCGCCACCGGGATTTTCGAAATATCCTCGACCAGTCGCGAAGTGTATCCGATCTTCCTCAGATCGACTCCTGTATCTATCCCCATCAGGAGTTTCAGGCCGGCGGCGACCTCTTCGGTAGCTACGTTGCCCGTCCTTTCGCCAAGCCCGTTGATCGAGCTGTGAATGCCTGATACACCAGCTCTTACTGCGGCGAAAACCGATCCCATTGCCAGACCGAATTCATTGTGAACGTGGAACTCCAGCGGGATGTCCGGAATGGCCTTCCTAAGCTCAGTGAAGATGAACTCGATTGCAAATGGGGAGGCGACTCCAAAGCTATCCACAAAGACAATACTCTCCGGTTTTGCTTGCTTTGCCACTTCTGTGAAGACTTTCAGGACATAATCGGGGGTCGATCTTGTTGCGTCCCAGCCCATGAAGGTTGGCTTCATGCCCTGTTCCTTCGCGTAGAGTATTGCCGAAACGACTCGGTCGATCAGTTTTTCGGGGGATACACCATAGACAAGCTCGTTATCGTATGGATTTACCGCGTGTTCGACAACTACTCGTGTGGCGCCGCAATCGACAGATTCATCGATATCCTTCTTCAAAGACCTTGCGAATGGAACGATTTCCGAATCGAGATCCATGTCAACGAGTCTACGTATAGCCCTCTTGTTCTCGTCGGAGACTATCGGCATTCCGACCTCAATGGACTTCACACCCAAATCATTCAGCGCAACTCCGATTCTCACCCTTTGATCCTCGCTCCAGGTAAGACCGCAAGTCTGTTCTCCATCTCTCAGCGTAACGTCGTGTATGTAGATACTGTCTTTTGCGTTTTCTCCCTGGATATCTCTCTCATAGTTGAGAGGACTCACCCAGCGGGATTCATCGAAGTATGGTGTTCCATTTAGCTTCATGTAATCAAGATCTTTCGGTTTCATTATTGTGCCTCCTTATTCGATATTTCCGGCAATACAAGTGAGTTCTGAAGAACCGCGATGCTTTTGCCGGCCGGCGCCACTCGGTCAACAACCGATTGAATATCTTGATGGACCGTTAACCCGAGTTCATTGAACTGATCTGCAAATTTTGTGTCACTCACAATGTGAATCCTTTTCTTCTCAATAACTTTCCTTACTGCATAGGCCGCCACATACGCTAGCGGGTCTTCGGTGGTAATCATGTCCAGTCTTTCTAGGATCTTTTCTGCCTCCAACTTGAGTAATGAGGCGAATAGAGGATGGTCGCCAAAGCCTTCATCGAGTGACGAGACCATAACGATGTCTCCTCCATTTCTGGTAACAAGATCGGATGTGTACAGAGCTTTGCCGCACTGCCAGAAATCGGTCACGGAGGGGAATGAAGATATCACGGTGACATCGGCCCTTTCCGGGTACTCTCGGAGCAGCTCTTCTCTCGCGACTTTGACGCCTTCTCTGTGTGCAGTTACATGATTGCCCGATACACATCCGGCGATTCTTCCTTCGATATCGTAGTAGAAATTTATTATGAAATCAAGTCCTACTCGTCTTCCGGTTTCATCTATAAGTTCCCTGAACTCATTGTCAAGAACTCCGACGTCGGCCCTGCTCTTCAGTATTGCCATCCTGTGCGACAAAAAGACAGTTTCATATGCAGAGACGCCCGGAATCACAATTTTCGCTCCGCCCGACCATCCGGAGAACCTGTGAGGAACGATCGAACCCACTCCAATTGTGAAGTCGGCTCCAACCGCTTCGTTTATCCTGATCGGCACTCCAAGGAATTCTCCATAGTCTTTCATCCTGCCGGCTGCTTCGGCATCGTGCTGGATGATCTTAGTATCGCGAGAAAAACTGCCAAACTTCTCACTTAGCTCATCAGCCGTCATTTGTCTGTGAGTTCCAGTCGCGACAAGCAAGGAGACTTTGCTCCAGGGAATCTTGTTTTCGACGAAAAGCGATTTCATGAAAGAGAGAGTCTCAAAGATCGGAGAGTGCCTTGTATGATCCTCTACGATCAGGACTATCTCTTTCGCAGATTCCGCAAGCTCCAGGATCGGAGCAGCATCAAACGGCTTCAGTAACGATTCGCGCAGAGAGCTGCCCTCTTCGCTACTCTTAAGAGACGCGGTCGGAGGGAGCACTCTGGCAGTCGGAACTTCCAGCTGAAGCCTCTCCTTCTCTCTATAGTCAAGCGAGAATTTCATCTTACTTGCCGCCGAAGTACATTTCTCGAATTCTCTCGTCGCTCTTCACTTCATCGACAGAGCCTTCAAGTTTTATTTGACCTTGCGATACGATGTAGACTCTGTCGCTCATCGGGAGCGAGAGCTTCGCGTTCTGTTCCACAATCAACATGGTGAGACCCGTATCCTTCACGTAGTTTTTCAGAGTCTCGAATATTCTCTTCACAATAACAGGAGCCAGTCCCATGGAAGGTTCGTCTATCATCATGATCAGTGGATCGGAAACGATGGCCCTTCCAATTGCGAGCATCTGTTGCTCTCCACCGGAAAGCGTGCCGGCCATCTGATTTTTCCGGGACTTCAGTTCCCAGAAAAGCTCATAAACTTTCTCGATGTTTGGGCGAGCCTTTGCGAGTCCAATTCTAGTAGCAGCAACTTCAAGGTTTTCTTGCACGGAGAGTTCTGCGAATACCTGCCTTCCTTCTGGAACGTGTATTACCCCCAACCTGGTGATTTTGTGGGGCGGCAGATGTTGAATCTCTTCTCCGTTCAGCAAGACCTTGCTTCCCGACTCGGAAGCCACTAGTCCGGAAATGCTCTTTAGTAGAGTTGTCTTACCTGCTCCGTTTGGTCCCAGAACAGAGACGACCTCTCCCTTTTGGGCTTTTATAGAGACTTTTCTGAGAGCAGGAACCTCATTATACGAGACTGAAAGATCTATGGTTTCAAGCAAGGCCATAATCAATCCTCCCCCAGGTAGGCTTTAAGGACAAGTGGATCCTTTTCGATTTCGTCGAACTTCCCCTCCGCAATAACCTGACCGAAGTTGAGAACATAGACCCAGTCGGCAACTGCCTTGATAAAGTCCATCGTGTGTTCTACCAGTAGAATCGTTATTCCTCTTTCCTTAAGAATAATCATCAAGTCCATGATCACCTTGAATTCATCTCTAGTCATACCCGCTGCCGGTTCGTCGAGGAAAATCAACTGAGGTTCAAGGGCTAGTGCTCTTGCTATTTCTAGACAGCGTCTCAATCCGTATGCCATGCCGGTAGGAGAGTCATATGCTCTCTCCTCAAGTCCAACAAGCCTCAAGAGCTCGAGAGCCTTCTCTTTGTTCTCACTTTCCTCTCTTCTAAACTTCGGGGTTCCCAAAACGACGCTCAATGGGCCTGACTTGTAAAACGACTTTCGAGCAACCAGAACGTTCTCTATAACTGATAGGTTCTCGAAGAGCCGGATTTTCTGGAATGTGCGCGCAATACCTAATCTACTTATCCTGTTTATGTCCATTTGAGAGATATCCTGATCTTTGTAATACACTTTTCCGCTTGTAATCGGGTGTACTCCTGTTACTACATTTATGAACGTCGTCTTTCCGGAGCCATTCGGACCGATAAGAGCTGTGATATTTCCCTGAGAAATTCCTACCGAAAGTTCATTGTTTGCCACAACTCCGCCAAATCTCTTTGTCAACTTTTCCGTTCTTAGTATGTCCATCTTCAGCCCACCTTACAATGTCTTTGTGTTGCTTCTCTTAAGTTTGAAGACCTTTCTGAAGAGATTCTCAAGTATCGGCCCGAGCCCCATGGGTACGAATATTATGATAACGATAACGATCAGTGAGGTCACCATTAAGTAGTAGTTCTCCCAGCCGCCGAATCTGAGGAATTCCGGCAGAAGAGTGAGCCCGATTCCGCCGACAACTCCTCCGCTCATGTGTCTAAGACCACCAACAACGGCCATCGCAACGAAATTCGATGACTCAAAAAACGTGAATGGTTCGGGCGAAAGAAATCCTGCTAGGTGAGCGTAAAGCGCTCCTGCAAGCCCTGCCAAGCCTGCCGAAAAACCGAAAGCGGCGATCTTTAACTTCTTTGTAGATATTCCGCAGGTCTCAGTGGCCACATCATCGTCATTCATAGCAAGCATCGCTCTGCCGAAGTGAGAGTGCTTGATGCGGTACATAATGAAAACTGACACGAGCAGTATCCCTCCAAAAAGCCAGAACACCTGACCGTAGGAAAGCATGTTATTTCCCACTGAATAGAATGGGATTCCGAAGAAACCATATGGCCCCCCGGTTATCGGTGTGAGATTTATCACGAGCATCCAGACTATTTGCCCGAAGGCGATTGTTACTAGAGATAAGAAGAAGGCCTTTAGTTTGAACGAGGGGATACTCAGCAGGAAGCCCGCAACAACGCTCAGAACTACTCCCGCAATAACCCCAATCGGAATTGGTAGTCCCAGCCGCACAGTGAAGTATGCCGAAGTGTATGCTCCAATTGCGTAAAAACCCGCCTGCCCGAGCGATATCTGGCCAGCGAAACCTGTAAGGAAGACCAACCCTGTTGCAAGGATGGAGTGTATCAAAGCCCTGTTCATTAGGTAAAGGTGATACATGTTATTCGTGAAAAGTGGGAATAGTATTATTAGTAGTATCGCTCCTACAATCAATATCAGCTTCTTCATCTCGCACCCCCTATATCTTCTTGCTCTTCCAGTTGAATATTCCGGAAGGCTTGAGTATTAGAACGGCGACAAGAACCGAGAAGGATATGATGTCTCTGTATGTAGAAGAGATGTAGAGGGTGGAGAAGTTCTCCAGCAATCCAAGAGATATTCCGCCCAGTATCGTCCCGTACGGATTGGTCAATCCGCCGAGAACGGCAGATGCGAACCCTTTGACACCAATTGACCCACCACCAAGTTCTAATGACACGAAGTATATCGGGGCAAGAAGTATACCTGCAATTCCCACCACACACGTGGCCAGTATAAAAGAAAGAGAGGTCGTTACCTTCACATCTATTCCCATAAGAGCCGCGGCTTCCCTATTCTGTGCGGCAGCCCGGAATGATTTTCCTATGAGCGTCTTGTTCAGTAAGAAGTAAATGAATACCATAAGGATTCCGATTACCAAATAGATATTGAGATAGAGAGTAGGAATTCTTATTCCGCCTAAAGAAATGAAGTCTTGGCTTCCCCCAAATACCGGTGGAAATGGCTTGGGCAAAGCCCCATAAGTGACGATTATCAGATTGAGCCAGAAGGTACACAGCATCAATGTTGCAACGACAAATTCAAGCCTACCTCCACCTCTCTTCCTTATCGGCTCATATATGAACGTCCTGAGTCCAAGACCATACAAGGCAATTATCGCCACAGAAAAGACGAAAGAGAGGAAGAACCCCAAATTCGCCAGTGTATAGAAAGTATAGAACAGATACGCCGCTAACATAGCTGATGAAATGTTAGCGAAGTTTATTCTTGAGATCGTCAGCCACAGGAAAACAACTCCGAGCCCTACAAGTCCATACGTAGCACCGATTGAAGCCCCTGAAACAATGATTTGGAGAATGTCTTGAAGCATTATTCACACTCCTTGTCTTGATAAGTGAAGCGGGAGGCAGGCTGAGCACGCCCCCTCCCGCAAAGAGGCTCAGTACAGCTTGTTGATAATCTGCCAGTCCTTTCCATCAAACTGGGAGATTAGACAGACGTTGGTGAAGTTATGGTGTTCATCGCACTTCAGTTCTCCCTGAACACCAACGATATTTGCTTCATTGGCCAGATACTGTGCGAGCTTAGTGCCGTCGGTTCCAACATTCCTCAGGGCATCCGCTAGAAGATACATTCCATCGTAATACGCCTGACCGGGATCGCTCGGTTCCTTTCCGTCCCATCTTGCTTTGTAAGCTTCAACAAAAGCCTGGACCGCGGGATCTGGATCGATCGGGTTAAAACCCTGAACAGAATAGACGCCAATTGCGGCTTCTGGAGCGAGATCTGTAAATGCCGGAACGCCCCATGCAGAGAAACCGATAATCGGCACATCAATCTGCAACTGCCTTAGCTGGTTGACAGTAACGGCGGCCTCGGATTCGTGAGTAAGTCCAATCAAACCGTCGAAGCCTGCGTTTTTGAGCTTCAACAGCTGACCAGTCGCATCCTTGTCTCCTTCCTTGATCTGTTCCATTGCCACAATCTCTATTCCGTACTTGGGAAACTCTTCTTTTGCAACGTCAAGCCCTGCAAGACAGTAATCAGTAGATCCGTAGACGATTCCGGGTTTTTCAATCCCAAGAACCTCAACCGCGTATTTCACAAGCTGAATAACCTTTACTTTGTCGTCAGCTCTGAGTCTGAAAAGAAAATCGTTGGGAATAACTGAGTACCTGAACGAAGGAGAAGTAGCACCGACTAGCATCGGAACCTTGGCCTGCTGAGCCAACGGGTGAACTCCAATAACCGCACTGCTCATGTTAGGTCCAAAAACTGCCACTACGTTGTCCTGAAATAATGCCCTTCTAATAACACTGGAAGCCGTGCTAGGATTGGCAGCATCGTCGTATACAATCATTTCAAGCATATCTCCATTAATTCCACCGGCAGCGTTGATCTCTTCCAGTGCTAACTGAGCACCCATCTTGATGTAGTCGCCCAAAATCGAACCGAGACCGGTAAACGGCGCAACCAATGCGACCTTGATTGTTGCTCCGAATGCCGCAACCCCGATTAACAAGACAATCGCGACTACGAGTACCTTGCTTAACTTCATCCAAACACCTCCATATTTGGGGCCTTCTATAGCAAGCCCCGTTCTTTGGGAAGAAAGATTAACACGAAATGAACGCGATGCATTATACATCATGCACAGTGTATCATTATTTTCTTGAATGGTTTTAATGTCTTCAGAGCCGATCACGATCGGATAATTCAAAATAGGCTTGATTATCAAGCTATAGTTGGACTGATTGCAGTCGGAGGTTGTTTTCTGAAATGGTTTCAGTTCAATATCAGGAGCAGATCAGATGAACGCTTGCCTTACAACGCGGTTCTTTCGCGCTGACGCACAGCCATTCATGAAAGGATCATGAGTTGCTGCTGGTAATCCGCTTTCTTGCTAGCGATTGGTTTATAATAGTTTTTAGAGCATATTTGTGTAGGGGCTCTTTCTGGGGGTGTTGTCTGTGAGAGTGTTCTTTCTGATGATTCTTTCTTTGGTCTTAGTTTCCACTATGATAGCTGTGGAGATCGATCTGGGGATGAGTGTGGATGTTACTCAATCTGATCAAAACAGCCTTAGCTGTGCCAGGCTTTCGCTTCTCGGCAGTATCGGGCCAATCTCTCTGGATATTCCTGTCGCTCAAGTATGGCCTTCAGAAAGAAGGATTGAATTCTCGGATCCGTTCTTGAGTTATGTTGGTCTTAATCTGAAGCTTCCCATTACCGTTCTATACATAAAAGCCGGTTTGGGGGTTCAGGTAAGGGGAGTGATTGACGTACTTGGAGCAAAAATCGAAGGCTGGGATCTTCCAGCCAGAGTTAGGGCCGGCTTCGGCGTTTCCGATTCCGGTCTTTTTCTTGAGGGCGGTTTGAATCTCGATTTCACGCCGTCACTCGAAAATATGGAATTCTGTCCTTACATTGCGGCGGGATTTGTTTTCTAGCTCATTGACCTTGAGTAGTTTGGAAAATTCTTCTTTAACATTTTCAAACGCATCGCCAGTGAGCCATCTCTGCCAGCCGTATTTTCTGTAAATGTCTCTGACTTGAAAAATGTAGTTCATCGGATCTATGTGTACTTCTTCGACCCTTCTTGAAAGCTCGAAGGCAACCCTTGCTGCGTTCATCGGGAGAACCGGACCAACGAAGACGCCAACATTAATGTCGTTGGCAATAAGCATGTCGATTGTCGCTAGCCTTTCTTCAAAGGAAGATGAACCAGGTTCAAGGATCTTTCTGACATCGTTTATGTCCGTAGTGACCGTTATCAAAACCCTTGCTTCTCCTTCGGAGGCTTTCAGCAGGTCAATATCCCTTCTAATCAAAGCGGATTTTGACATCAAGAACACAGGAATTCGGTGAGAGATGAGTATTCTCAGAATTTCACGGGTGATGCCGTATTTTTCTTCTATATGCTGATATGGATCACAGGCCGTACTGAGAAACACGGCGCGCTTGGGATGGTGAGTGATCTCTTTCCTCAGAAGAGAGACAATATTCTTACGAACCTGAACGTCTCTGCCCCATCTGCCGCGGCTGTACTTGAAAGGGCCGATAAACCTTGCAAAACAGTACTTGCAGCCGATTGTGCATCCAACATAAGGATTGACCGTGAAATCCGTCAAAGGGATGCCTGATTTTGTAAGGGCTTTGCTTGCTCTTATCTCTTCAATCATATACAGATAGATTCTACAGTGTTTCTCTTCACGAATGCGTTTTTGAAAGTGCATATGCGTCACTTCATCTATTCTGTAATGATATAATTAACCAAAATAGGAGGTGTTACTGTGTTGAGGGTTATCAGTACTGACAAGGCGCCGGCAGCGGTTGGACCATATTCTCAGGCGATAGCGGCGGGCGGTTTCCTCTTTGTTTCTGGACAGATCCCCCTCAACCCGTTGACCGGTGAACTGGTGACGGATTTCGAAGGAGCATGCAGACAGTCACTAGAGAATTTATTCGCGGTTATCGCCGCCGGCGGGTCGAGTCTGGACAATATCGTGAAAGTGAACATCTATGTTAGAGATATGGGAAAATTCTCGATACTAAACGAAATCTACATGACGTATTTCAAGGAACACAAGCCCGCGAGAGCTGTCGTTGAAGTCTCTAACTTGCCCAAGAATGCGCTGGTAGAAATGGAAGCTGTGGCGATAATACCGTAATCAGGAGGATATCATGGGTATTTCTATAAAGCTGCCCGATGGCACAATCAAGGAGTACGGGCAAAGCGTAACACCATCAGAACTGGCAAGTGACATTTCCGAGGGCCTTGCCAGACGAACCTTCGGTGCTGTTGTCAATGATGAGTTCTGGGATGCAGACAGGCCAATTGAACGGGATGCTTCTGTGAGACTGATTCTCGACAAAGATCCTGAATCGGCTGTCTTCTTTAGGCACACGATGTCTCATATTTTGGCACAGGCTGTCATGAGGATCTATGGCAAGGATCAAGTCAAGCTGGCCATAGGGCCTACAATTGAGAATGGATTTTACTACGACATAGATCTGGGAGATATTAGAATAACTGAAGAGGATTTGCCGAAGATCGAATCCGAGATGGAGAAGATAATCAAGGAAGATCTCACGGTGGAGAGGTTCGAGCTGCCTGTGAGCGATGCAATAGCTCTGATGAAAAATGAGGGCCAGCCTTACAAGGTAGAGCTGATAGAGGATCTTGTAAAGGATACTGGTACTGATAGCGTCACATTCTACAAGCAGGGAGAATTTGTCGATCTTTGCAGGGGACCTCACGTTTCTTCGACGGGCAAGGTTAAGTATTTCAAGCTCACATCTGTATCCGGGGCCTACTGGAGAGGCGATGAGAACAACAAGATGCTTCAGAGGGTTTATGGTACTGCCTTCGCCAAGAAGAGCGATCTCGAAGCTTATCTAAAGATGATAGAAGAAGCGAAGAAGAGGGACCATAGAAAGCTTGGTCCTGCTCTAGGTCTGTTTACAATCAATTACGAATACGCTCCTGGGATGCCGGTTTTCCTTCCGAAAGGTACGGAAGTGTTGAATCAACTCCTTCAGTTCTCCAGAGAGAAGCACATAGAGGACGGTTACAGGGAAGTGAGTACGCCACAGGTCATGTCGGATGCCCTGTGGAGAACATCAGGGCACTGGGATCATTACAGGGACAACATGTACTTCACGGAGAAAGAGGACCAGCAGTTTGCGGTAAAGCCAATGAATTGTCCCGGTCATATCATAGTCTACAAGTCCTCGTCTGTGAGCTACAGGGATCTTCCGATGAAGCTCTTCGAGTTTGGGAAGGTCCACAGATACGAACGTTCAGGTGTCCTGCATGGGCTATTCAGGGTAAGAGGCTTCGTTCAGGACGATGCTCACATATTCTGTACCAGAGAACAGATACAGCAGGAGATCATGGGCGTGATCGACTTCGTAGAGAAGATATACTCGCCTTTCAATTTCGAGTACAGGGCGGAGCTCTCGACGAGGCCTGAAGATTACATGGGCGAAGTGGAGCTCTGGGATATTGCTACAAAGGCACTTGAAGATTCTCTGAAGGCAAAGAATATGGAGTTCAAGGTCAATGAAGGTGATGGGGCGTTTTACGGTCCTAAGATCGATTACCATATAAAGGATTCTTTAGGAAGGGAATGGCAGTGCGCCACTATCCAGCTCGATTTCATGATGCCCGAGCGCTTCGGAATCAAGTATGTGGGCTCCGACAACGAGGAATACCAGCCAGTTATGATTCACAGAGCCATCTACGGCTCAGTTGAGAGATTCATGGGAATACTTATCGAGCACTTCGCAGGAGCCTTCCCAACGTGGTTTGCTCCGACCCAGGTTGCGGTTATTCCAATAGCCGACAGACACATCGAATACGCCGAGTCAGTCGCTTCTGAACTGAAGAACAAGGGGTTCAGAGTCGAGGTTGATGACAGGCAGAAATCTACAAACTACAAGATACGGGATGCTCAGATGCAAAAAGTGCCCTATATGTTGATAGTCGGTGATAGAGAAAGAGAGCGCGGCACCGTATCTGTAAGACTGCGTAGTGAAAAAGATCTTGGATCCATTGAACTTGACAAGTTTATCGAGAAGCTCTCTGAAGAGATCAAAACTAGAAGGGCCACGAGTGTTTTTGAATGATAGAGAGACCCCTGCAATGCGGGGGTCTTGTTTTCCTATCCGAGAACTCCTCGAAAGGAGGCGATTGGCACGAATATCATTGATATTATTCCGGTAGCGCGGGGTGACAAGCCGGCCGACGTTCTGCTGAAGAACTGCAAAGTGGTCAATGTGTTCAGTGGCGAGGTTGAAGAAGCGAATCTTGCTCTTTTCAGGAAGAGAATAGCCGGAATTGGCGATTACGAAGAAGGTGTTGAAGTTATAGATCTTGAAGGCTCATTCGTAGTGCCCGGCCTTATTGATGCGCATCTTCACATAGAATCGTCGATGGTGTCACCGGTTGAGTTTTCAAAGACGATTCTAGCAAGAGGGACAACGACCGCAATAGCAGACCCTCACGAGATTGCAAACGTAATGGGGCTTACCGGTATAGAGTACATGATAAGATCTACGGAAGGTGTTCCTGTCAATCTGTATATCATGATTCCTTCGGCCGTCCCTGCTTCGACAATGGAGACCTCCGGCGCAACGATCAGTGTAATGGATATGATAGGCTTTGTGGAGAAGTTTCAAAACAGAGTTCTCGGGCTGGGAGAGGTGATGAATTTCCCCGATATCATAAACGGTGATCGTGATTCAATAGCGAAAATCGAATTGATCCGTCACAAATACAAGAAGATAGATGGACATATCCCTGGAGTTCTTGGCAAACCGCTCAATGCTTACATTTGCGCCTTTGTGCGATCGGAGCATGAATGCACATATGTTGAGGAGGCGCGTGAGAAGCTTTCAAGAGGAATGCAGATTCTCATGAGAGAGGGCAGTGTTGAGAGAAACCTCGTTCCGCTTCTTCCACTAATAAATGACAAGACCTATCCGTTCGTCTCTTTCTGTACCGATGACAAGCACCCTGACGACATCATCAGAGAAGGTCATATCGATCACAATATTAGAAAGGCCATAAAACACGGGATAGATCCGATAATCGCAATAAGGGCTGCGACTATCAATACGGCCAGACATTACAATCTCAGATCGATGGGTGCCATCGCGCCCGGATACAAGGCAGACCTAGTAGTGGTCGATGACCTCAAGTCCTTCAACCCCAGAATGGTTTTCAAAGACTCCAGGGTGGTTGCAAGAGATGGAAAATTGGTTGCTGACGTGATATCCAGAAGCTTTCCGCAGGAAAAAACGAATACATTCAAGTGCCAGAGAATCAATGAGAGCGACTTGGCTGTCCGAGCCAGAAGTAAATTCATTAGGGTGATAGAGCTTCTTGGGAGCGAGGTTCTTACAGGAGGCTCCATCGTGGAGGCGAAGGTAGAGGAAGGGAACGCAGTCAGCGATACTTCTCGAGACGTTTTGAAGCTCGCCGCTATTTGCAGATATTGTGAAGGGAAATCCATGTCGGTAGCATTTGCGAAGGGATCTGGGTTGAAGAAGGGGGCGGTGGCAACATCTGTCGGTCATGATTCTCACAATCTGGGAGTCTTGGGGGTTAGTGATTCAGACATGGTTTTTGCCGCCAATAGAGTGATTGACATGGGTGGAGGTCTTGTTGCAGTAGTAGATGGAAAGATAATATCTGAACTGCCTCTGAAGATCGCTGGACTGATGTCGGATCTGACAAGCAGGGAAGTGGCTGAGAGACTGGTGGAGTTGAAGGAAGCGACAAAATCAATGGGAAGCATTCTTCCTGACCTTTTCATGACGCTCTCTTTTGTTCAGCTTTCAGTTATTCCCAAGTTGAAGCTAACGAATCTCGGTCTCGTCGATGTAGAGAAGAACGATTTCGTACCGCTTTTCGTTGAGGAGGATGAAGATGTCTGATTCACAAGAGAGAGTTGTTGGCAGAAGAATCAAGAGGGTAGATGCCCTGGAGAAGGTCGATGGCCGGGCTAAATTCGCTGCCGATATTTCTTTTGACAGACAGGTCTATTGTGCTCTCGTGATCGCGAGGAAGGCGCACGGAGTTCTGACGTCGATTGACGTTTCAGCTGCCATGAAACTTCCCGGAGTTGAAGAAATCTTCACCTGGAAGGATATTCCCGGTGAGAATCAGCTAGGCGATGTGGTGAGGGATATGCCATGTTTGGTCAGGGAAGGGGAAAAGGTCAGGTTCTATGGTGATGTTATAGCTGTGGTTGCCGCACAAAGCAAGAGAATTGCCGAAGAAGCCGCGGATCTAGTCAAAGTTGAGATTCAGGAATTGGAGCCGGTTTTGACAATAGAAGACGCTTTGAAGAATGAGATTCTGGTCCATGAGGATACGAACGTTGGTGTGTCGAAGAGGATAAGAAAGGGCAATGCCTCGAAATATATCGAGAACTCAGAACTCGTTTTTGAAGGGGAATTCTATGCCCATTATCAAGAGCAGGCTTATATGGAGACCCAGGGAGTAATAGTAGTGCCGGATATCGACTACGGATTCACTGTATACGGATCGATGCAGTGTCCTTACTATGTGCAGGGGGCAGTGTCACACGTTCTCGATGTCCCGATGAGCAGGATCAGAGTAATTCAGACCGAGACGGGCGGAGCGTTTGGAGGTAAGGAAGACGTTCCGTCTTACGTTGCTTCTTATGCGGCCGTAGCAGCATACAATTTAAAAAGACCTGCGAAGCTCATTTATTCAAGAGAAATCGATATTCAGACCACTTCTAAGCGCCATCCAGTTAAGTCTTATTATAAAGTTGCGCTTGAAGGAAAGAAAATCAAGGCGATGCAGATTAAGGCTTATATGGATATGGGAGCTTATGCCACGCTCACACCAATCGTCATGTTTAGGACGCTTGTGCATGCGGCGGGAGCTTACGAGATTGAAAATGTCGATGTCGATGTTTGCGCCGTCTACACCAACAAGGTTCCACCCGGAGCTTTCAGGGGTTTTGGATCGCCGCAGGTTCTCTTTGCAGTTGAAAGTATGCTTGATGATATAGCTTTTCAGATGGGGTTCGATCCCATGGAGTTCCGAGAAATCAACACGCTAAAGAGAGGATCGAGAACTTCTACAGATCATCTTCTGCTTAACAGTGTCGGAGCACCGGAGACTCTATCGAGAGTCAAGAAGGCTTCGAACTGGCAGAGACTTGTGGCAGAGACAGAGCGGTTCAACAAGGAAAACGATGATTTTAAGAGGGGTGTGGGAGTTTCTCACATCTTCTATGGAGTAAGTCTTGGCGCCGGTGGACAGGCTCTTGACAAGTCGGGTGCGCACGTTCTGATTAATAGAGACGGATCTGTAGAAGTAAGAATCGGTGGAACGGAAATGGGACAGGGCGCAAAAACAGTAATTGCGATAATGGCTGCCGAAGAGCTGGGTCAGAGTATAGAAAAAATCCTTGTCCATCAGCCGGACACGGCCTTTGTCCCTGACAGTGGACCGACAGTGGCCTCCAGGACTACTATCTATTCAGGGAACGCGGTAAGAAGCGCATGTATTGCATTGCGAGAGAAATTGGTTGGCGTATTCTGCGAAATAACGGGCGGCAGTCTCGCCGGTGTGAAGTTTGGAGGCGGCTCTGTTTATTATGAAGATGGAAAGAGAATGCGATTCGATGAAATAGTCGAAGAGGCCTACAAGAGAAATGTCAAGTTGTTTGAGACAGGTTGGTATGAGACTCCCAAATTGAGTTTTGACATGGAAAACGGGATAGGCGAGGCATACGTTACCTACTCTTATGCGAGTCAGGTTGTACAGGTTGAAGTCGATTTGGCAACGGGCTCAATCAAAGTTTTGAAGGCTTTCACAGCTCATGACGTGGGAAAGTCCGTAAATCCCGAAGGAGTTATTGGTCAGATACAAGGTGGTTTTGCTCAGGGGATGGGGTACGCGATTTACGAGGATTTGAAGCAGAGAGATGGAAGGATCGTTTCAGATAATTTCAACACTTACATTATTCCAACGGTCCACGAAATCCCTCATGAGTTGGTCATTGATGTCGTTGAAGACCCCTTCCCAGAAGGGCCATATGGAGCCAAGGGGATAGGCGAGCCCTCACTTATGCCTGTTCCTGCAGCAGTTGCTAACGCTGTTTCTATGGCTATAGGAAGGCGAGTAAGGCAGGTACCGGTTACTCCTGAGTACGTGCTTCGACTAACTGAAAGTGATTTTTCTTCATAATACAGTAGTTAGTTAACAAGGAGGCTTATAATGGCTAAGTTTGTGCTTGGTCCAACGTTCGAAGAAATGCTGCATCCAGATAAGATCGACAGAAAAACGAGAGAGATCGCCTGGAAGATGAGAAAGGAAGATCCTCTGGATCCGATCAACCTGTTTAACATCTCATGGAGAGACATTGAAAACAGGATCTACTACTTCGTACTTCCAAAAGAATTTACAGGAGTCGATGCAAATATTGTTGTCCTGTACGGAAAGGATTTTCCAACAGGCAGCCACAAGGTGGGAGCGACTTATTCGATTTTGATGGAAAAGGTTTTGAGAGGCGAAGTGGATCCAACTTATCACACCCTTGTCTGGCCGTCCACGGGGAACTATGGAATTGGCGGGGCTTGGGTAGGTTGCAGAATGAAATTCGATTCCGTGGTAATTCTGCCGGAAGAGATGTCCTCTGAGAGATTCGACATAATTAGAGAGTATGGTGCGAGAGTTATAGCAACCCCCGGTTGTGAGTCGAACGTGAAGGAGATTTACGACAAAGCAAAGGAATTGAAGGCAGCCAATCCAGAAAAAGTTCGTGTTCTCAATCAGTTTGAAGAGCTCGGAAATTACAGATTTCATTATTATGTGACAGGAAACACGATTCTGGAGATGATGGACGAGCTCAGGCTCGGCAACGGCAGGGTCTCCGCAGTTGTTGCAACCGTCGGTTCTGCCGGAACAATAGCTTGTGGAGACAGGATAAAAGAAGTGTATCCTGAGGTCAAAATCGTTGCCGGTGAGCCTGTGCAGTGTCCGACTCTTTCGCTCAATGGCTATGGCGGCCACGACATTCAGGGAATCGGAGACAAACACGTGACCTGGATTCACAATGTGATGAACAACGATGCCGTTGTCGCGCTTGACGACATTGAATGCAAGAAATTGCTCCAGGTTATGACCGATGGCGAGGGCAAGAGCTTCTTGAAGGAGTTTTTGAAGGAAGAAGATGTAGAGACAATGGCAGATATATTTGGCATCTCGGGAGTTGCGAATGTTGTCGGTGCGATAAAGATGGCGAAGCACTACAAAATGACCGACAAAGATAACATCGTGACCATTGCTACAGACAACATGGATCGTTATCATTCTGTGATGGCGAACATGACAAAGACTTACGGTAGCCTCACCAGGGATGAAGCAAAGCACAGGTTCGAATCGTTTGCCCTCGGAGCAAAGACGGACTGGATATTCGAAGGGACAATGGAGAACCGCATGAGATGGCACAATTTGAAGTATTATACCTGGGTTGAACAACAGGGGAGGACAGTTGACGAACTCAACAGCACGATGTCTCAAGATTTCTGGAAGGCTGAAAGTGGAAAGATTGGTGAGATCGACAGGCTCCTCCTAGACTACCGCGAAAAAACCAGATAGTCTAGAAGCGTAATTTTATGCGTAATGCATCATAATTAAATCTACTCAAGAGAGAGTTAATGCATCAAAATAGAATCTATTCAAAATCGAATTGAAGGAGATTAAGAACACCTCCCTTTGAGTTAGATTTAGACTTCATTATCTGTATATCAACGAGTAATTCCTGAGAATGTGCTATATTACTCTTGAGTATATATAAATCTAGGGCTTCGTGAACCTTGCGAAGCTCATCTTTTTTTGTGTAGTCAATCCAGGGAGAGTTAAGTACTCTTTCGTAGGGAGTAGCGAACTTGTCGTATTTCTTCACTATTCTTGTACCATCTCTGGTCTTTTGGATCAGCTTTTGAGTAGGCTGGAAATGGTTGTTGTAGAGATTCAAGCTTGCATATAGCTCCTTCAAGATAGTCAGTTCCTCCAAAGTGTCGTATCTGTAATAGCCAACGGCCCTTCTTACCAAAGACCAATTCTTCTGTTCCACATGTGGATTATCGTTCTTGTTGTAACTCCGGGTTCTGGTAAAGACCAATCTTTCATCCAAGCAATACTTATACAAATGAGCATTGATAAACTCCGAGCCATTGTCGGAATGAATTCCCAAAAGAGGGAAAGGAAGTAACTCTCTCAATGCGATTATAGCTTCAAGGGTCCATCTTTGAGCTTTGTTCCTTATTGGTGCAACGACACTCCAACCACTGGCAACATCTACCATATTAAGGCTATAACAGAATTCTCCCGAGCTATTACCTCCTTCGTGACCGACAAGATCCACCTCAACAAAACCTGGTTTTGTGTCATCCCATTCGTGATGCGTCTTTATCCTTATGTGTTTCTTCAAGAGAG
>NZ_JWIM01000078.1:0-1415 GCF_002896535.1 Mesotoga sp. B105.6.4
TCTACAATGATTACAGAATAAGATATCTCCGACAGAAAGCACTCCCGGCACGATAGGTCACATAAGCCTTGAGGTGAAGCACACAGGAAAGCCGTATGCGGGAAATCCGCACGTACGGTTTGAGGTGGCAGGAGATGGAAACGGATGAGATGACCCGCTTGAGGGGGACACTCTCCCGAAAGGGGAGTAAACAGCCTGGCCTCACAAGGTCTGTACTTACACCGCGCCATCTCTTGACCCTACCGTTCTTAAGATCGGTGGAGAGTAAAGCGTGGAGAGTTGTTAACAACCGCCAGTCGCCTCCGGCGCTAGTATCGCTTCGCGATGCCAGTACGACTCCGTCGCGCAAGCAGACTGGCGAGGGCAAAGCCTTACTGGCCGTTCTTCATACCCTTCTATGAACTATCTCAAGCAATGCTGCAGGACTCAGGACAGTTACGAAATCAGCGGGAAAGTGTTTAGCATTTCCCGTAACGATCGGACTGTTAGTGGCTCTGGAGACTTCAACAAAAGGTAAATCCGATTGATCTGGAAGCTCCAAAAAGACTGGTTCGGGAGTCACAAAAAAACCGACCCTAACAAAGAAATCCAGAAGCGCCCTTATATCGTCGCTCCTGAATCCAAATCTCGGTCTTTGAAGAACCCTCTCGTATTGATCGATAATTCTTGCATCGAAACAGGGATAAACACGACTCGAGAGAACACAATTGAGAACACCTGCGAGACTTCCGTGAGGATTTATTAGAGCCGCGACAAGGACGTTTGTGTCTACTACTATCTTCATCTATCCGCTTTTCTGCTTTCAGAGATCTCTTTCTCTATCTCCTCTGAAGAAAGACTATCAAGACCGTTCTTCAAAGACTGGAGCCGCATTCTTTCGACTGCGAGTTCAGCTTTTGCTCGGGAAATAGCCTTTATGAGAAATTCGAGATCCTCGTCTGCCCTTATCATTATTGCTTTAGGCTTCCCGTTAACCGTAACGATAACCTCCAATCCCTCATCAAGCGTTTCCCAGACCGCTGAGGGATTGCTTCTCAGGTCTCGAGTCGCTATGTACTTCATAAAACCACCTCCTGTACAAACATATTTTACATTGAGACCCACATAATTACCTACACAATCGCAAGCACCAGTCGCGGCGGCGGGGTGGATCAGAGGTAAGAGGGATGAGGATAGAGGTAAGAAGATCAAGATCTTTGCGCTCTTCCAACCTCTAGCCTGTCGCCTCTAACCTCTGCTCTTCTCGTCGCGCCAGTTCCGCTCCGCGGCCTAAGAACCAAGAACCTGGACGCGCAGCGTCGGAACGAAAAACTTGGGCGCAGCGCGCCGGAACCGCTCTTCTGCTCTCTCGAAGGACGGCTCTTGAAAAAATGGAGTCTGTCCCGTTTTTTCTAAAGAGGAAGGAAATGGAGCTC
>NZ_JWIM01000090.1:0-1548 GCF_002896535.1 Mesotoga sp. B105.6.4
ACGTAATGCATCATAATTAAATCTACTCAAGAGAGAGTTAATGCATCAAAATAGAATCTATTCAAAATCGAATTGAAGGAGATTAAGAACACCTCCCTTTGAGTTAGATTTGGACTTCATTATCTGTATATCAACGAGTAATTCCTGAGAATGTGCTATATTACTCTTGAGTATATATAAATCTAGGGCTTCGTGAACCTTGCGAAGCTCATCTTTTTTTGTGGAGTAAATCCAGGGAGAGTTAAGTACTCTTTCGTAGGGAGTAGCAAACTTGTCGTATTTCTTCACTATCCTTGTACCATCTCTGGTCTTTTGGATCATCTTTTGAGTAGGCTGGAAATGGTTGTTGTAGAGATTCAAGTTTGCATATAGCTCCTTCAAGATAGTCAGTTCCTCCAAAGTGTCGTATCTGTAATAGCCAACGGCCCTTCTGACCAAAGACCAATTCTTCTGTTCCACATGGGGATTATCGTTCTTGTTGTAACTCCGGGTTCTGGTAAAGACCAATCTTTCATCCAAGCAATACTTATACAAATGAGCGTTAATAAACTCCGAGCCATTGTCGGAATGAATTCCCAAAAGAGGGAAAGGAAGTAACTCTCTCAATGCGATTATAGCTTCAAGGGTCCATCTTTGAGCTTTGTTCCTTATTGGTGCAACGACACTCCAACCACTGGCAACATCTACCATATTCAGGCTATAACAGAATTCTCCCGAGCTATTACCTCCTTCGTGACCGACAAGATCCACCTCAACAAAACCTGGTTTTGTGTCATCCCATTCGTGATGAGTCTTTATCCTTATGTGTTTCTTCAAGAGAGTACCGGGTTTTGTATGTGACCTACCCTTCAGTTCCATCTTCTTCCTTTCACTTCGTAGAAGTCTATCGATTGTAGAGGAACTTATTTCCAAAAGCTTCTGCTTAACTTCTTCCCTCAAAGACAAATGACCATTCTTGATCAGATTCTCTATCGCCTCTTCAATAATCGCTTTGAATCTCTTGCCGCAAGGAAAGTCCAGGATCTCCCATATCTCAACTAGTTTTCTCAATACTTCCAAATCATATTTCTTCTTTCTTCCGCGCCTCTTTGTGAACTTGCTTCTCTTGTTCTTCTCAGAATAACCTCTCCTAAGTTTTAGTGATGCATAGCTCCGGTTGTACTCAGTTAATTCAATAAATTCGTCAAGGATTCTACTCTTCTCCTTCTTTCCAGCCTTCCTGTACTTCTCTGAGTATTTCTCAATCAATCCAGTCATGTCTATTCTCTTCATCTTCGCCCCTACCTCTTTCAACTTGGCATTCGCGAAGATTATCCCCTTCATCCTTACCTTTCGAGTAGTTTCATTTTTGATGCATCGTTACCCTTTTCAAGTAGATTATTTGTGATGCATATCGTCAGAGTTGCATTTGCTCTTGTTATTATGCTAAACTTATTCCAGCGTGACAGAGATGATGAGAAAGTCGTGCCAGTTATGAGGTTGCGGCTTTTTTTATTTTGAGTGATCTTTCCCTGATGTTTGTTAGTCATAGTTTCGTGCAGCAGTTTC
>NZ_JWIM01000019.1:0-11906 GCF_002896535.1 Mesotoga sp. B105.6.4
AGCTAGCGATAGCAGCAGCCTAATATTGAGACAGGGGATCGCAGATCTATCTAGAAGATTCTCCAGGATTCAAATCCCTCTAATGTCTTTGAGGGAATACATATTTCTTAGAGACGGAATTTCGCTGCCACAATTAGAGCCATTCTCTCTTGAGCCTTCTTCAGTTAAAGAGATAATAAACTGTACAAACGTACTCTCTGCTTTTGAGGAGTATCTTGAGCGAGGATTCAGGCCGTCTTATATGGAGTGGGACTTTCGAGAGCAAATAGAACACATTATTGAAAAGACACTTCATGGAGATGTTCCGTTCTTCGTTCCCCAAATCTCAGATATTCACTTCAGGCTAATGAATGCCGTTGTAGGCTTTTTGGCGATATCGAAAGTTCCAACACTGAACATTGAGAGGATGTGTAGAGATTGGGGTATAGGGAAGAGAAAGCTCTATGAACTTCTTACTGTAATGAACGCAACAGGAATAATCAGAATAGTATATAGAGAAAATGATAATCGAACCTTCTCCAAGGGTGAGAAAATATTCTTTGGTGACCCTGCTTTCTACTCAATTGGTACAGGAAATACCGGAACAAGAAGAGAAGCCTATGTGGCACAATCCTTCGAAGATTCGGGTAAAAGAATCTTTGCCTGTGTGGATGAGCAAAACGGAGATTTCTCTGTAGATGGGAAGATTATTGAAGTGGGAGGAAGGAGCAAGAAACCAAAGAAAGCCGAGTTCGTGATAAGAGACGACACGGATCTGCCCCATTCAAACTCGATTCCAATGTGGACACTCGGCTTTCAATACTGACAATAGCTCGTAGTTACCCTGCCGGCTCTCTCTAGAACCTGCTGATCGCTGTGAGTGAAACAGGGACTGACAGGCTCTTGATGTCTGTCCCATTTTTCGCGTCCGCCCTCTCTTCTCTCTCTTCCCAAGGATCGCTCTTGATAAAATGGAGTCCCTATTTTTGACTAGTCGTGATTGTGCTCTTATTTGTTTATAAGCACTTTCCAACCACCGACAACGCACCACCAACAACGGCTCTGAAAAAACGAGTCTGTCCCTATTTTTGTTGTCCCTATTTTTGTTCGGGAGTCCCTATTTTTGTCGCTGCAAGCACCAGTCGCGGCGGGGTGGATCAGAGGTAAGAGGGATGAGGATAGAGGTAAGAAGATCAAGATCTTTGCGCTCTTCCAACCTCTAGCCTGTCGCCTCTAACCTCTGCTCTCCCTTCTCGTCGCGCCAGTTCCGCTCCGCGGCCTAAGAACCAAGAACCTGGACGCGAAGCGTCGGAACGAAAAACTTGGGCGCAGCGCGCCGGAACCGCTCTTCTGCTCTTGATAAAATGGAGTCCCTATTTTTTCTTTTTCTGTCACCTTTTTTCCACTAGGGTCATCCCGTGATGCACCTGCACGGGATCTCGCCCTGAAGAGCCGCTGCACGCTTAAGAACGAGGACCCGCTGATCGCTGGTAAGAACCGATTCTGAAAAATGGAGTCTGTCCCTATTTTTTGCAGTTAAAGCCAGTCACTGCAAGCTGTGGCGAGAAAAACTACAAGAATGCCAAACCGATTTTACAAAGCCAGTTCTACTTCGCGGGCAAAGGAGCCGTTGTGTTCACGTGAAGATCGGGATTCTGAGCAGGATCATCTCAGAATGACGGAATCCTAGACGAAGAACCAAGAACCTGGACGCGTAGCGTCGGAACGAAGAACCGCTTTTCTCAGAGGGCGACTCTAGTTTCGGAATGACGGCATTTAACGTTCCTTTACTTTAGGGCTTACAACTTGGAACTGACAACTTGCAACTGCTCCATCTCGTGGACGGCAGACCGTTGACAGACAACGTTGTTTTCTCCAATCACCAACAACGTACCACCAACAACGGCTCTGAAAAAACGAGTCTGTCCCTATTTTTGAAGTACATGCCCTTGGACGAAGTACGCGGGACGTTTATTCTCGCTCCCTTTCAAAAGACGCCGGACAGCTTCTGTCTCTCTCCGAAATTGTTGTGTCCGTGTTGTTGTGGAACGAATATATGCTAATATAGTTTCATAGTGAAACGGCAGGAGATGATTGTTTGAATGCGGACGAGTTAGTTCAGTCACTCGAAGAGATACAAAAGAGAAAGGAAATGGAGCTCCCATCGAGACTTAGGCCTTACTTCGACAAAATAGAGATGAAGAACAGGGCAGTACTTGTTTTTGGCCCAAGAGGAGTTGGAAAAACCACTTTTCTTCTGCACAGATTTAGGGAGAGAAAAGTACTCTACGTCTCGGCTGACAACCCTCTCGTTTCTACTAGTGACCTATGGAGCATAGCAAAGACAGCTTTTGTAAGGGGTTATGAGGGGATAGTTGTGGATGAGGCTCACTACGCAAAAGATTGGAGCATCCATCTTAAGGCCCTCTACGATTCCTATCCGGGAAAACTGGTAATAGCTAGCGATAGCAGCAGCCTAGTATTGAGACAGGGGATCGCAGATCTATCTAGAAGATTCTCCAGGATTCAAATCCCTCTAATGTCTTTGAGGGAATACATATTTCTTAGGGATGGAATTTCGCTGCCACAACTGGAGCCATTCTCTCTTGAGCCTTCTTCAGTTAAAGAGATAATAAACTGTACAAACGTACTCTCTGCTTTTGAGGAGTATCTTGAGCGAGGATTCAGGCCGTCTTATATGGAGTGGGACTTTCGAGAGCAAATAGAACACATTATTGAAAAGACACTTCATGGAGATGTTCCGTTCTTCGTGCCGCAAATCTCGGATATTCACTTCAGGCTAATGAATGCCGTTGTAGGCTTTTTGGCGATATCGAAAGTTCCAACACTGAACATTGAGAGGATGTGTAGAGATTGGGGTATAGGGAAGAGAAAGCTCTATGAACTTCTTACTGTAATGAACGCAACAGGAATAATCAGAATAGTATATAGAGAGAATGATAATCGAACTTTCTCCAAGGGTGAGAAAATATTCTTTGGCGACCCTGCTTTCTACTCAATTGGTACAGGAAATACCGGAACAAGAAGAGAAGCCTATGTGGCACAATCCTTCGAAGATTCGGGTAAAAGAATCTTTGCCTGTGCGGATGAGCGAAACGGAGATTTCTCTGTAGATGGCAAGATTATTGAAGTGGGAGGAAGGAGCAAGAAACCAAAGAAAGCCGAGTTCGTGATAAGAGACGATACGGATCTGCCCCATTCAAACTCGATTCCAATGTGGACACTTGGATTTCAATATTGACAATAGCTCGTAGTTACCCTGCCGGCTCTCTCTAGAACCTGCTGATCGCTGTGAGTGAAACAGGGACTGACAGGCTCTTGATGTCTGTCGCTTTTTCGCGTCCGCCCTCTCTTCTCTCTCTTCCCAAAGACCGCTCTTGAAAAAATGGAGTCCCTATTTTTGTCGATCGCGAGCACCAGTCGCGGCGGGGTGGATCAGAGGTAAGGGTGATGAGGATAGAGGTAAGAAGATCAAGATCTTTGCGCTCTTCCAACCTCTAGCCTGTCGCCTCTAACCTCTGCTCTTCTCGTCGCGCCAGTTCCGCTCCGCGGTTTAAGAACCAAGAACCTGGACGCGAAGCGTCGGAACGAGGAACCGCTCTTGTTCCTAAAAATAGAGTCTGTCCCGTTTTTTCCGTCCAGGACCCGCTGATCGCTGGTAAGAACCGATTCTGAAAAAATGGAGTCTGTCCCGTTTTTTCCCGCCGTTTTTTGTATCAAAAAATGGAGTCTGTCCCCTTTTTAACACCTATGTATCAAAAAATGGAGTCTGTCCCCTTTTTAACATTATGAAGGAAGACCTGCTCTTGTTCCTAAAAATGGAGTCTGTCCCGTTTTTTCCTTTGTTCTTCAAAGACTGGAGTCGCATTCTTTCGACCGCGAGTTCAGCTTTTGCTCGTGCAATAGCCTTTATGAGAAATTCGAGATCCTCGTCTGCCCTTATCATTATTGCTTTAGGCTTCCCGTTAACCGTAACGATAACCTCCGATCCCTCATCAAGTGTTTTCCAGACCGCTGAGGGATTGCTTCTCAGGTCTCGAGTCGCTATGTACTTCATAAAACCACCTCCTGTACAAGTATATTGTACAATAAGACCTACATAATTACCTACACAATCGTAAATGCCAGTTCCGCTCCGCGGCCTAAGAACCAAGAACCTGGACGCAATGCGTCGGAACGAGGAACCGATCTTGAGAAAATGGAGTCTGTCCCTATTTTTCTACAGATCATAGTCCCTATTTTTCTACATGAGAAAATGGAGTCTGTCCCTATTTTTCTACAGATCATAAGCGAAGCGTTCAAGAGATATACACAACTGCCCAGTAGAGATATTCCCATGATTTCAAAGTATGCAAAGCTCATGAGGGTAGAAAAGAAGCTTAGCGCCTATTTGGAGGTATTGCTTTGAAGAACTCGATGCAGCTGAAAGCGATGATTAAGAACGTGGCAAAAAGCAAGAATATATCTGCTCAAATTGTCCTTCAGAACTATATGCTGGAGCGTTTGCTGGAAAGAATTTCATCATCACGCTACCAATCGAACTTCATCTTGAAAGGTGGATTTCTTATCGCATCAATAGTAGGCCTTGATACAAGGGCGACCATGGATATGGACGGGACCATTAAAGGGCTAAAAATGAATGTAGAAAGTATATCAAACATGCTGAACGAGGTTTGTGCGATAGAAATGTGAATAATGAAGTCCCTATTTATAGAAAGGCCTTACTTAGTGTGGTTTGGTTGAAGATTCAGGAATTCATGCGGAAATTGATATAATTGTTCTTGTATAGCCTAAGCAGCGCAGGAAGAAGGGAGGGTTCTCCGTGAGAGTCGTTCTTGAGAATATCGGGCCGATAAAAAAAGCAGACATTTCGGCCGGTGATCTGACCGTTCTCGTCGGGCCACAAGCAACGGGTAAAAGCATCTTTCTTCAGTTGTTCAAGTTCTGCGTTGATCACGCCGACATAGTCAGAGAATTGAAGAAGTTTGGCTTTGATTGGAAGAATGAGCTCGAGAGTTTCTTGCCAGTCTATTTTGGCGAAGGGATGCAGGCGATATGGAATTCTCAGAGCTACATTGGACTTAACGGAAGAAAGTTTCAGATCGAAACTCACGTGAAGAGATCAGGCGGAGAAGACAGTGAGGCCAAAGTATTCTATATACCCGCTCAACGAGTTCTGATTATCTCTGCCGGGTGGCCACTTCCTTTCACCTCTTTCGATCCTACGTACCCTTTCGTTGTTAAGGACTTCAGTGAGAAGATCAGGCGCATAATGGATTCCGGCCTTGGGAGCGGCGGCATCCCTATCTTTCCGAGAGACGGATACTTCAAGAAAGAGATAAGGGACGCGCTGCAGAAATCCATAATGAGAGAAGGCAAGCTGAAACTAGATATAGGCCTCAGGAAAAGAATCATGCTGGAGGTTGCGGGAGTATCAATGCCTATCATGACCTGGTCTGCAGGCCAAAGAGAATTTGCGCCCTTACTACTTGGGTTGTTCTGGCTGCTGCCTTCGGCAAAAGTCTCTAAAAAGCAAGGCGTGAACTGGGTCATAGTTGAAGAGCCAGAAGCAGGCCTTCACCCGCTTGCAATTAGGGATGTCTTTCTTACTATAGTCGAACTGTTGAGCAGGAATTATAGAGTCCTGCTCTCAACCCATTCTTCGGGAATAATAGAACTCGTTTGGGCAATAAATGAGATTGTATCTCATCCTGAAGCAACTGCAGACAAAAAGAGGAAGCTTCTCCTCGACCTTTTCGAACTAAAAACAACGACAAATACGAACAAACTAATAAAGGATTTCGAAAACAAGAAGCTCGTTGTCAACTACTTCAAACCGACCGAGGCTGGCGTGGTGACTGAAGATATTTCTTCACTCGATCCCGGGAGCGATAAGAAGTCAGTGTCGGAATGGGGTGGCCTCGTAGAATTCACTTCCAAGACAAACGAAATCGTAGCAAAGCTCTGGAGGTAGAAAATAGATCAAATACAGCCCATAATGAATTCATCTCTTGGCCCCTGTATAAAGAACGGACTTCAAGCAATTGGAAACCTGACAGAGTAAGTCTCAAGAAACGAGAACCAATGCAAAGAGCGTTGATATAGATAGATGCCTCAAAGAGGATTATCCGACTGAGAATAGATGGGATTATGCTGTTTTCATCGAGAGTGATGCTGTTCTGAAAACAGCATTCATAGAGATTCATCCGGCAAATGAATCCGAGGTCGATGAGGTGATCAAAAAGGCGCAATGGATGAAGCGATGGATCATGGATAATCAGATAAGAGTCATCACTGAGAACCGGAAGTTTTTCTGGGTTTCATCTGGCAAGGTAAACGACAGCAAGAACTCCCAGAAAATACGTCTTCTCCACAAACAAGGAATCGAAGGCCCACAAGAACATTTGGTTGTTGACAAAGAAATGAGATTCTAATGCCCCATCCGATTATCCCGTATCAGCCCGAAGTAATTCTATACGGGACACCGTTCTTTAAGTAATGGATCTTGCTCCCGCTCTTATGGCCTCGATCCTAAACCAACCAAGAACTTGGACGCGAAGCGTCGGAACGAAGAACTGCTCTTCTCCCGCTCTTCCCAAAGACGGGTCCACGCTCTTGGACGAAGGTCGAAGGACGGCTCTCTGCACGCTCTTATGAAGGAAGAACTGCTCTTGTTCTCAAAAAGGGAGTATGTCCCTATTTTTACTATTAGATGACACCGGGGACGTCAACTTTGTTGATGTCCCCGTCTTCATCATAAAGCATTAACTAAAAGCAGATAACGGGTACCTAATATCCGTGGTCAAGTTGCTTCAGTCAAGTCTTTGATCTGAGCAACTGGTGCGTATTCTTTCACATTATTGATACCGTCTTTACAATTGCTCTTGGTTGAATAACCTTCGCCTATGGCAATAATTTCTCCGTTAGGTGCTAGGAGTCTGAATCGATATTCATTATTCTTGTCCTTAAAGATTTCAAACCGCGGTTCTTTCATTGCTATTTTCTACCTCCTTGGTCAGGTCAAGTCAAGACACCTGATAGCTTTTGTTTGCAATAACAACGTTCAAATAACAATAAGTCTTTCTGTAGAATTAGTGCTCAAATTAGGGTTCGAAATCACTGTCCAGCTACTTTGTTCTTCGGACTAGAGTGAAATTAGTCTTGTGGCACTTGCTGCATGGAGGAAACCTTTCGCCCTTTACACAAGTGACTTCATTACCACAGTTTGTGCATTTGTAGATACCAGAGACTTCGACTTTCTGGCCAGTTGTTGGCAATCTTTTCACCTCCTTCCAGTGAACTTATGCATAAGTCATCAAGCGAGCTTCCAAGAATTGAGTGCTTCAACTCTAACCGCAATGACAGTTCTTCTACGAAGCAAGTTCCCTAGAGAAGATAGAAAATACAACAATTAACAATGCTTTCATTTTACTACTTTATCAACATAAAACAAAACTCCTGAATACTCCCAGGATGCTCATCCATCCTTAGCTGCCACTAAGGATGTGGTTGACAACTTGAATGTCACTTGAGTAGTAGACTTTTCCTTATTAATATGATAAGGTCCCTATTTTTCCATTCGAAGGACGGCTCTCTGCACGCTCTTATGAAGGAAGAACTGCTCTTGTTCTCAAAAATGGAGTCTGTCCCCATTTTCTTTTCTTGGTTGTTGACAAAGAAATGAGATTCTAATGCCCCATCCGATTATCCCGTGTCAGCCCGAAGTAATTCTATACGGGACATCGTTCTTCAAGTAATGGATCTTGCTCCCGCTCTACGCCCTCGATCCTAAACCAACCAAGAACTTGGACGCGAAGCGTCGGAACGAGGAACCGCTCTTGTTCTAAAAATGGAGTCTGTCCCCGTTTTTCCATGCGTTTTTCCATGGCAACCGCAAAGCGGTTCGTGTCGTGTTTCTTAAGCTGCCATTATGGTAGAATAATCTGGATAGAACACTAGGCAAATATTTATAATTACATAGTGTTCTATCCACATAATCGGTGGAGGCCTTTTTAATGAGCAATAAAACCGATATTGAGAAAAAAATAAAGTCCTGCTTCAAATATAATAATTATTTCCAGCAAACATCGCAGTTTCTAAAAGCGGGAATACATCCAAGAGAAATAAAGACGGCTCTAGAAAATGGATGGATTATCAGGATAAAACATGGTCTATATATGCTGGCAGATGCATACAATGGTCTTGAAACTGATCTTGTGGCAATTACTAAAGCAAGTAAATATACCGTTATATGTCTAGCTTCAGCACTCCAGTTTTATAACCTGACTACATACATCTCTCCTAAAATTACCATTGGTGTACCTAATAACGTAAGTCATCTCAAGTTTGAATATCCCCCCGTTAAACTCTATTACTTTGACAAAAGCACATACAAAATCGGTATTACCAGAATAAAAACGAATTCCGGGATTATAAGAATATATGACCTCGAAAGAACCATCTGCGATGCTTTCAGATTCAGGAAGGAACTTGGAGAAGACATTGCCGTTGAATCATTAATAAATTATGTAAAACGCAAGGATTCAAATATCTCAAAGCTAATGGAATACGCATCAATGCTTAGAATCAAAACGGTGATAACACCTTATCTTATACCCATTATAAAATCCGCTATGGAGTGATTGTATGCAAAATATTGGGGCTTCGGTTAGAACGAAACTGTTGAACATTTCAAGAAAGACAGGAAGATCCAATGAGTACTTGCTCATACAATACTTTTATGAGCGTTTTCTCTACAGATTAGGAAAATCAAAATACAGAAATAGATTGATACTCAAAGGCGGAATGCTGTTGATATCCTACGATTCCCTAAATAGATCAAGGCCTACAAAAGACCTAGATTTTCTTGCAAAGGGGCTTCCAATAAAAGCAGACAAGGTAAAACCAATTATTGAGGAAATACTTAATTCCGCAGACTCGAATGATGGGGTGCTATTTGATGCAAACAGCATTCAGGTTGAGCAAATAACAGAAGATCAAGATTATACAGGAATTCGGGTCTTTTTTGTAGCTCAGCTTGCCAATACTAAAGTAAAGACCCGACTTCATTTGGATATTGCCGTGGGAGACAGCATTGTTCCAAGTCCGATTGAAATGGAATATCCCGTACTTCTTGATTTTGAAGCTCCTAAGGTTATAGCTTATTCCAAAGAAACAGTTATAGCTGAAAAGCTTGAGACAACTGTCAAAAGAAGCACGGCAAATAGCAGGTTGAAAGATTTCTATGACATATACTACCTTGCTCAAACAACCAATTTTTCTCTCGATGTCCTCTCCAACTCAATAAAATCAACCTTCATGAATCGAGGAACTCCTCTTCCAGAAGAAACTTTCTTTCCCGAAATGATCAAAGACGATGCTGGTATGGAAATACGGTGGAAAGCCTTCATTTCAAGACACGGACAACTTACGGATATTTCATACCAGGAATTGGTTAAAAAGCTGGATTCTTTTACCAGACCAATTATAATGAAAAACCAAGAGGAAAGTATTTGGGATTTCAACACATGGTGCTGGGCATCTACCTTATAAACCAACAAAAATAACAAAGGAAAGAACACCTTTGAGAACTATCTCTGTTTTTCAAGGCTTCCTCACTCGTTAGCGTGCAACTCGGTTTTCAGCTTAGCTAGCTTATCAACAACCACGAAGTGGTTCGAAACAATTTCATAGGAGTTCGTGACACCGGCTTAGTCTGTCGTGTCAATCCCGAGGGATTCGCCCCGCTGCAAAGCAGCTCTTGCCTAAACCCAAGGCGCATCTCTTGACCCTACCATTTTCCCGTAGAAAATGCGACCATATTTTCTACAGCGTCACTTTTTTTCGGTCTACCCCTTGGCCTTCTTTTAAGTGAAACGCTTAAAACATTTTCGAATTCGGCAACCTTTTGATCGCTGAAGAACGGCTTTCCATCTGAACAGAGCTTTTGTTCAATGGGTTAGACACAACAGAATACAGCATCTAACTGTTCGCTCTTGGATGATTCATCCTCACCACTTCACTTCTTCTTGTTTTACTACTCCTCATTTACTTGTCCAATTCCCCTCGTGGTGAAAAAGGCAAAGAGATACCTCTTCTTGAATCACTTTTGTCTTCATCTCTCTTTGCACTGCTCTCCTGAATGAAGAACTATATTACGCAAATGTAAATAAAGGAGTCTGTCCTATTTTCTTGAAAGTCATAGGTATAATTTGTCCGGGAAATTAGGTTATGAAGGAAGAACCGCTCTTGTTCCTAAAAATGGAGTCTGTCCCTATTTTTCTCTTTCTTTCTCTCTCTCTTCCTCTTCCCGCTCTTTCGGCTCTTGCCATACCCTTGCCATACCCTAGACGCAGTTCTAGGAGAGAAACCAAGAACCTGGACGCGAAGCGTCGGAACGAAGAACTGCTCTTCTCCCGCTCTTCCAAGGACGGGTCCACGCTCCTGGACGAAGGGCGAAGGACGGCTCTCTGCACGCTCTTATGAACGAAGAACTGCTCTTGTTCTCAAAAATGGAGTCTGTCCCTATTTTCCTATGGTGAAAAAGGCAAAGAGATACCTCTTCTTGTATCACTTTTGTCTTCATCTCTCTTTGCATTGCTCTCCTGAACGAAGAACTATATTACGCAAATGTAAATAAAGGAGTCTGTCCTATTTTCTTGAAAGTCATAGGTATAATTTGTCCGGGAAATTAGGTTATGAAGGAAGAACCGCTCTTGTTCCTAAAAATGGAGTCTGTCCCTATTTTTATTGTGATTGTGCTCTTATTTGTTTATAAACGCTTACCAACCACCAACAACGGCTCTGAAAAAACGAGTCTGTCCCTATTTTAGGTCCCCCGTACCACCAACAACGACTCTGAAAAAACGAGTCTGTCCCTATTTTTGTATTCGCCCTTGAGAAAATGGAGTCTGTCCCTATTTTTTGCTAAGCTCCTAGCTCCGGAACGATGAACCGCTCTTCAGAAAATGGAGTCTGTCCCTATTTTTTGCTCCTGGACGAAGGTCGAAGGACGGCTCTCTGCACGCTCTTATGAAGGAAGAACTGCTCTTGTTCCTAAAAATGGAGTCTGTCCCTATTTTTGAACCCGTGTCAGCCTGAAGTAATTCTATACGGGACACCGTTCTTTAAGTAATGGATCTTGCTCCCGCTCTACGCCCTCGATCCTAAACCAACCAAGAACTTGGACGCGAAGCGTCGGAACGATGAACCGCTCTTCAGAAAATGGAGTCTGTCCCTATTTTTCCTCCTCGCTGACTTGATCTCTCAATATTCAGCTGCTCATCAAACATCTCTTCTATCCTCTTCACGCTCTTTCTTTCTTGATCTAAGTCCCCGCTTGAGCGGGGTGGCGGCATGCTCCTGCCGACGGGGAGTGTGCACGTCCAGCTAAGGCAAGAATGTTCAGTGGGAGAAAAAGGCCCGCCGGGGAAGAAGTCAGAGCCCCGTAGCTTGGATAGCAGTGGGGAAGGAAACTGAACCACTGAAGTCTATTGACAAAGCCATATTAAGTATGGTGAGCGAGTGGTCAGGCCATAACGAAAGTGAACGCACGAGTAGCCTCGAGACTACAGTTCCGGAAGTCGAGTCCTTGCACACCGGGCGAAGACAGCAGATATGAGCGAAGACTGACTGAAACGCGAATATCTTCCGGCGGGGTGGTAGCGATGGCATGATCACAAGGACATTCTACGCAACTGGAGAAGCCCTACTGGTACCTGGGAGAAATCCCTTGAACGAGGTAGGTCATATAACCGGAATGGGAAATTGACCGAAAGACCAGAGGGTGGCGGATGGGTTCGTATTAGCTATGACGGAGGGTAACTCCTCCCGAGTAAAGGAGCCCTACTGTATGTAACTCTTGTTACCAAGAAAGGAGGCAGGAATCGTAATGAGAAAAGGATTCA
>NZ_JWIM01000091.1:0-2507 GCF_002896535.1 Mesotoga sp. B105.6.4
ACATCCAGATCCAGGTTCCCAAGTTCCTAATCGAAGCCTGTACCAGGGTCACGCCACCTATATGCCGGTCACCATCTGGACAGTAAGCAGGTTTCCTCCAGACTTATCCCGGGATAGTTGCACCCCCCGGTTTAGATGACACTAGTAGTTGTTACGACACGTTCACGGTGGTTCACTTGTATTCGTCTCCTCTGGTACTCACCTGACGGGATCGCTGTCCCGCCTTTTCCCGTAACGTTCACTACCATGGCTCTTTACCACAGCAGCTTACGGTGGTTTGAAGCCTCCACCTGCATGGCGGCTTCGAGGGGCCCTCCCTCATCTTCGATTAAGCATGGCTAGAAGTTTCCTTCTTCGCCTTCTTGGCACACACCGGCCTCCGACCCCGGCGCAGTGTAAAGACACTGCGCTCTTCCCCTAAACACGACTTCCGGTTCATCAAAGGGCACGGGATTGGAGAATCTGTCTAGAGCGAAGGGTATATTGAGGGCAAGAACATCTTTGCTCTTGAGGAATTGAACTCCGAACTCTATCTGCTCCATATCCCTCTTGAGATTTTCTCCAAAGAGAAGGGGAGTGGGAGAGTTACCGAGATAAGCGTTGAACACCGCCCTCAAGATGAGCCCGTTGTGCTTTCTTCCCTCTCCCTGAGCTTCGGGCAGGCCTTCAAAATAGCGTAGATAGAACCTGTGAGGGCATTCCACGAAGGCTTTGATTCGGGAATAGGATAAGGGGAACGGGTGACGGTTCTCCGTCAGCCGTTCTCCGTTCTCCGATTTCTCAGGAGCTAATTGCCTGGAAATGTATGGACAAAAGAAATTCTGTCCTCTTCCTGACGCTTCTTCTGCGGAAATTGCCGAAGTAATATCACTGTTGCAAAAAGGGTAAACAGAATTAGACCTTTCCCGTCTGAAAGTGATAGTATTTAGATGTTCCAAGTTTGCTTTTTGTATTGAGAGCGGATCTCTGGCAGGAGATCCGTTCTCGTTTTTTACTGCCGGATTCATGGCGAATCACCTTCCTTTCATTAGTTCAGTTGCAAGTTCTGAGTTGCAAGTTGCAAGGGAAAACCAGTTGCAAGTGCCAAGTTGTGAGTTGCATAAGAACCGCTGTGCGCTTAAAAGCGATGAACCCGCTGATCGCTGGAAAAACCTTTATCGCTGTACGCTGGAAGAGCCGTCCTCAGTCAGCCGTCATCGGTCCTCCGATTTTTCAAGAGATTTGGGGAGTTTCCAGAGCATTCTATTAATGCTTTCGGCCTTCTTCTCGATTAGTTCAAGCTGATCTGGATTCATATAGCCAAACTCAAAGGAAATCTCCAGCTGGGCAACCGTCTCGTTCAGAAAATTCGCTTTGCGCTGCCCGCTGATCGCTATTCGCTCCGAAAAGCAATTCATACTTCATTGCCCAATATCAAGTGTTTGTTCCCGACAAGATCAGAACCAGATTCTGACCAGGAGTTTTGTCAGAATGACGCAAATCATGAAAGCTAATAATCCCTGAATGGCCTCATTCTGTCATCCCGTGATGTCTCTGCACGGGATCTTGTTCTTATTGTTGCATTGATCTTCCAAGCGGTGAACGTCTCCTAGCAAGCGACCAGCGCGGATCTTTGGACGATGGACCATCGAAGGTTGACCTGTTCTCACTCACACTTCCTCGATCTCATACGGACTAATGTCGTATCCCAGGTTGTAGAGATACATGAGTTCCTTGAACCTTGGCAGCCTTGAAAGTCTCACATAACAGGTGAACAGGAATTCAACGGGTACTTCCAGTTCCTTCGCAATCCTGTCTGCCTTGTTGAACAGCGGGGTAATCCTCCCGTTTTCGATCGCGCAGATATAGTTCTCACTCAGTCCGACCCTTTCCGCCAGCTGCTTCTGAGTCAAACCACTGCGATGGCGTGCCTCTCTGAATATCTCTATTTGCATCCCTCCTTTCGTCCATCTCTTCAGGAAGCGTTAGTGGCGACACTCTCACGCTGAAGCGTTCGAAGAGAACCTCCACAGGCATAGAGAATATGCTCGCTATTCTGTCTGCGAGAAAGAAGTCTTTCAGCTCTTCCGGTGACTTCTCGATCCTCGAGTATTTCTGCCTGCTTATCCCAAGCCTCTCTGCGACCTCCTGAATAGACAGTCCCTTATTTCTTCTTAGACGCTTTAAGATCAACATTTAACCTCCTTCGACATAATAGATTCATTGTATTGCGTAATGACTTTGGTCATCAATCAAATACTAGCAAGAAACACGACTAAAGTCCAGAGAAAATGTTATGAAAGTGAGCATTCATGGGAATCATAGAGAGTAACAATTTCGCGAAAAAGTAGAATCTTTTTAAGGATGTTTCTCAAATCGGCTTGTTTTGACCTTCGTAATGCTTTGAACATATTCCTTGACTGAGAATCAGGTACTTGGCTTTTACAGAGATTTAACGTTATTCTCTTGTCACGTGGCCACGAAGAAGAGCAGTTGCAAGTTGTGGTGTGCCAAGAAGGCGAAGAAGG
>NZ_JWIM01000031.1:0-188511 GCF_002896535.1 Mesotoga sp. B105.6.4
CGTATTCACCCCCCAGGGGAATTGGACAAGTAAGTTAGGAATAGTAGACTAAGAAGGGGTGAATATGGATGAAGCATCCGAGAGGCAAGAGTTATGATCCTGAGTTCAAACTTAGATTAGCTAAGGAGTTTGCAGAGACAGACAAGACACTTGAAGAGATTGCACAAGAGAATGGAATAAGCTCCAAGACATTGAACAATTGGACTGTGAAATACAGAAAGGAAGGAGAAGCTGCGTTTTTTAAGGGATCACGAGGGGGAAGTTTCATTAGAGATCCAAATAAGATTCCACCTGTTCTATACAAGGAACTGGGACTTGACAAGATAAGAGAGAATCCAAGTGATCTCAAGGGTCCTTTTACCGAGAAAGAGAAGCTATTGCTAGAAATAGCCGAATACAAATTGCAGGTCAAGATACTGCAAGAAGCGTTAAAAAAAAAAGAGAGAAACCGAATAACTGACAGATTCCTGGCTGACGATTATATAGGACTGGGCTTTGCAATTAAGTTTGTTCTACTCGTCCTTTCTTTTCCAAGGAGCAGCTATTACCACAAGAAGAAAGTGAAGGTTATCCTTGTCGGTAAGCCACCTAAGAGAACTCGCGGTTTCTGCAACAAGAGAGATGGAACAATGATTACCGACATTGAACTTGAAGAGATACTCCTCGAGATTTTCTATTTTCACGATCCATATGATCCAAGGTATTACTTGAAGGTCCTCGGCAGTAAGAAACTTAGTAAGTATCTACTGAACGAGATGGGTATAATAGTCAACCACAAGAAGCTGCACAGACTGAGAAAGAAGCTGAGGCTCGTAAGGAAGTACTACACCAGACATACGCATCCTGTAAGACGCTCTACAGTGCATAGATTGAATAGACCCGGAATACTCTGGGAAGCAGACATTAAGGTCATATCCACCATCACGGAGCCTGAGGTCAGAGGCAAGAGGTCGGAAGAGCGAAGAGATCTTGATCTTCTTACCTCTAGCCTCATTCCCCTTACCTCTGATCCGCCTCGTCGTCGTCGATTGCCCAAGAACGAAGATCAGGTACTCGCTCCGGAACGAAGAACCGATTATCCTCGGAGAGCGGAGAACCGTTCAACGGTCAACCAGGTTCTCTTGCTCTTTCCTACCACGAACCGCTACCCCCCAACCCCGGCTTTTGCTTTTTCTTACAACTTGCACCTTGGAACTTGCAACTGAGCTTTTACAAGCGTTCAGCGGGTCCTCGTTCTTAAGCGTGCAGCGGCTCTTCCAGCGTACAGCGGCTCTTAACCGACAGGCTTGCTATGTTACAATTTAAATTATGATAAAATAGTTTGTATAGTATGGAGTACACGATAGTTTAGAAGGAGGCGTGCAAATGAGCAATTATCACGAACCGTTTGAAAAGCTTAGCGAAAAGGCAAAAGACATTTCCAGAGCTCTCAACAGCCTCAAGGAAGAGATCGAGGCAGTTGACTGGTACAACCAGAGAGTCGATGTTTCGGATGACCCTGAACTCAAGGCAGTCATGGCTCACAACAGAGATGAAGAGATAGAACATGCGTGTATGACTCTTGAATGGCTCAGAAGAAATATGGACGGATGGGATGAGGAATTAAAGACATATCTGTTCACGAATGCCCCGATAACCGAAGTTGAAGAAGCCGGTGAAGGTTCTTCCGGAAATGGCGGTCTCAACATCGGAAAGATGAAATAGGAGGGATTGCGATGGACCTTTTCAAAAGGCAATTGGCCCCGTTATCAAGCGAGGCATGGGAAGAGATAAACGAGAGAGCAAAGCAAGTACTCAAGAGCTACCTATCGGCAAGAAAGATCGTCAACGTTGTTGGACCTAAGGGCTGGGAATACTCTTTTCTGCCCGAAGGAAGAGTGATGCTCCTGGATAGAGAAGGTGAAATCGGGGTGGGCTTGAGAAAAGCAAAACCTCTAATAGAGGCTAGAATCCCGTTCAAGCTGGTGCGGTGGCAGATGGATGATATAGAAAGAGGCGCAAAGGATTCAGATCTTGCACCTCTTGAAGATGCGGTTAAGCAAATCGCGCTCTTTGAAGAGAGAGTCATCTATAACGGCTACGAAAAGGCTTCAGTCGAGGGAATCGTTGAAGCTAGCGAAAACGACCCCATTCCTCTCGGATCGAAGCCAAATGAAATCATTGAGTCTTTGTCTAGAGCAGTCCAGGTTCTGAAAGACAACTTCACTGACGGACCGTTTGTCCTTGTGGTCAATCCAGATACTATGTCTATGCTGAACTCACATGTTTCCGGTTATCCTCTGGTGAAGAGAATCGAGTCCTTCCTGGGAAGTGAGATTGTGGTCAGCAGAGTGTTGAAAGATGCGCTTCTTCTGCCGAAGGATCACGAAGATCTTGAGATGGTAATCGGCGGAGATTTCGAAATCGGTTATCAAAGCAGCACAGACGATGAGGTAGAGCTCTTCATAACGGAATCATTTACTTTCAGAGTTCTTGATCCGGCGATCATAGTAAAGCTCACTGTCTGATTCACATTCCAATAAGAGACCGGGAGCATGAAGCTCCCGGTTTTTTTCATATGTCTAGACCCTCTCTACCTTGATTCTGGTGTTGTAACCATTTAGGTTCCATTCGGTCCCGGTATCGAGTCCCTCCTGGAAATTGACGCTGTTTGAAAGCGTCTCTTCTTTTATGTAATCACTGAATGTCTCTATTGCTTCTACAAGAGCATCGGGCCCGAAGTAAGCTACAGTGATTCTATCTGTAATCTCAAAGTCGGCTTCTTTTCTCATTGTCTGTATCTTCGAAACCATTTCTCTTGCAAGCCCTTCCTGCAGAAGATCGGGAGTGAGTTCGGTATCGAGAATGACAAAGTTGTCGTTGCTCATCTCGAAAGTAAAGCCTTCCAGTTCCTGTATTCTTATGTCCAGATCCTCTTCCGTCAGATCGAAGAGCCTTCCGTTAGCTTCAACGGAGATCTTACCGTCGTGTTTGACTCTTGCGACAACCTCAGAAGGTTTCATTAACCTTAGGGCATTGCCGATCGACTTGAGATCTTTGCCGAACTTAGGACCCATAACTCTGAAATTCGGCTTGACTTCATAGTTCACATAGTCTCCCAGCTCTTCAATGTATTCTATGTTCTTGACGTTGATCTCTTCGAGGATCAGCTCGCGCATTGACTCGACGATCTTTCTTATATTCCCGTCCACTAGAATCTTCGGCAGAGGTTGCCTGACCTTTATCTGGACCTTGTTTCTACATGCTCTACCCAGTGTCACAATGTCCATGACTGTGGCCATTCTCTTTTCGAGTTCAGGCTCGATCAAGCTCTCGTCGGCAACCGGATACAGTTCCAGATGCACAGACTCCTTTTCCTTGTGGGTAAGGTTTCTGAAAATCTCTTCGGCCGTGAAAGGTGCAATTGGCGCCATGAGTTTTGCGATGGTCAGCAGTACTTCATAAAGCGTGAGATAGGCTGCCTTCTTGCTGTTGTCGAGTTCGCTGGTCCAGTATCTGTCTCGTGTCCTTCTCACATACCAGTTAGAGACTTCCTCGACGACAAAGTCCTGAATCGCTCTCACTGATTTCGTAAGATCATAATTGTTCAGAAGCTCTGTCACTTCCTTTACCAGAGTGTTCAGTCTGGACATTATCCATCTGTCAACCTCTTCCCTTTCAGGAACAGGCAAGTCGAAATTCGCAGGGTCAACGTCGTCAACATTTGCGTACATTGTGAAGAATGAGAATACACTATGCAGGGTTCCAAAGAACTTGCTGTAAGTGTCCTTCACTCCGTCCTCATCGAACTTTGTGGGAACCCATGGTGGCGAGACGGCCAGCAGATACCATCTGAGTGTATCTGCACCGTACTTCTCGATTATCTCCGACGGATCAACAGTATTTCCCTTTGACTTCGACATCTTCTGACCGGTCCTGTCTAGAACCAGATTGTTAACCAGAACGTTCTTGTAAGGAGACTGGCCAAAGAGGAATGCAGAAATCGACATGAGGGAGTAGAACCAGCCTCTAGTCTGATCTATACCTTCGCAGATGAAATCTGCTGGAAATAGCTCTCCCATGAAATTGTCTTTGTTCTCGAATGGATAGTGATGCTGGGCCACTGGCATTGCCCCTGAATCAAACCAGCAGTCAATGACCTCAGGGGTCCTAGTCATCTGTCCACCACATTCGCATCTTAAATGAACGTCATCTACATATGGGCGGTGAAGCTCGATGTCTTCTGATATATTCTCGACCGCTCTCTCTGCCAGTTCCTTTCGTGATCCAACCGAAGTCAACTTGCCACAATCATCGCACTTCCAGATGTTTAGAGGAGTTCCCCAGTATCTATCTCTCGAAAGGGCCCAATCTACCATGTTTTCGAGCCAGTTACCGAAGCGGCCCTCCCCAACAAACTTTGGGTACCAGTTCACGGAGTTGTTCACTTCGATCATTTTATCTCTATACTCTGTAGTCTTTATGTACCACGACTTTCTTGCGTAGTAGAGAAGCGGCGTATCGCATCTCCAGCAGAACGGGTAGGAGTGGGTCAAACGCTCCTTTTTGAATAACAGATTCCTCTCCTTCAGATAGCGAACAATGAGTGGATCGGCATCCCTTACAAACATCCCTGCCCACGGTGTCACTTCTTCTGTTATCTTACCTTCCTTGTCGACAAGCTGGAGAAGCGGGAGATTGAATTTCCTTCCGAGTATGTTGTCATCTTCTCCAAAGGCAGGAGCCATATGCACTATACCCGAGCCGTCTTCAAGAGAGACAAAGTCCCCGTAGACAACAAAGAATGCCTTCTTGTCTACGCTGGCAAAGGGGATCAGCTGTTCATACTCGAGATTAACAAGATCTTTGCCTTTGAGTTCTTCAATAACCTTGTAATTGCCTTCTTCACCGAGCAAAGCACTGAGGCGATCCTTGACCAGGTAGTAATATTCGACTTCGCCGGTATCCAGCATCGCTTCAACCTTTACGTAGTTGAATCTGGGATTCACTGCTAGAGCAACGTTAGAAGGAAGCGTCCATGGAGTCGTCGTCCATACTATGAAGTACTCGTTTTCCTTTCCTTTCAGTCGGAACTTCGCGTATATAGAGTCAATAGTCTCATCTCTATAGCCCTGAGCAACCTCGTGAGAAGCGAGGGGAGTACCGCATCGCGGACAATATGGCATTATTTTGTGGCCCTCATATATGTAGTCTTTGTCAAAGTACTGCTTAAGGATCCACCAGACAGATTCTATATAGTCGTTGTCCATCGTTATATACGGGTGCTCCATATCTATCCAGTAACCGATTCTCTCTGTCATTTTCTTCCACTGACTTTCGTACTTCCAGACGGATTCTTTGCACTTGTGATTGAACTTCTCTATGCCAAAGTCCTCAATCTCCTGCTTCGAAGAGAAGCCCAGCTGCTTTTCAACTTCGATCTCCACAGGAAGACCATGCGTGTCCCAGCCGGCCTTTCGCTTCACCTTGTATCCTTGCATCGTTTTGAAGCGACAAACTGCATCCTTCAACGTTCTCGAAATTACATGATGAATTCCGGGCATACCGTTGGCAGTAGGCGGACCCTCGAAAAAAACAAACTCGGGGCTCCCCTCCCTAACAGTGACACTTCTGTTCGCTAGATCATCTTGCCTCCAATAGGAGAGTACTTCTTCTTCTCTATCAGCTGCAGGGCGTCTAAGGTCTACTTCTTCAAACCTTGGCATACTTCGTCTCCTCCTGTCTTGAAGTATTCGTCGAATAATGTAGTTCAATTATGAGGGTATCTGTCAATTTTTGCTTTAAGAATAGAAAAACTTGAAGAGTGCCTGTGAAGAGACTGGACAGGCAATCTGTCCTAGAAAAGCGTCTTACTCTGTAATCCCCGGCTCTGAAGTTGTACCAGGCATAGATTTCTTCTCCTTCTCAACGGTTATAGCCGCTTATAGATAATATAATACAATACATTTCAAACTTGTCAAGCAAAATCGACAACTAGAAATCTAAACGAAGCATCCGCGCAGGGCGGATGCTTCAATGAATTGGAGATTGTTTCGATCTCTTACAAAATACGCTCTTATTTCACCATTCCTTCTTTGCTCGCTCATAAGCCAGATCAAGAGCATAAGGCCATTCCCAGAAATCAGTCTCACCTTTATCTTTAGCTTTCAAAGCCTTGTAAACTCTCTCTCTGCTGAGCGGGTAACTGTGAATTCTCATACCAGTCGCCCTGAACAATGCGTTGTTTGTTGCCGGTGCAGGGGCTATCATCGAGTGTTCACCGACTCCGCGGTTTCCGTAAGGTGAAATCTCTTCTGGTGTCTCTTCCCAGAAAGCGTCGATCTCACCTGGAATATCCTTTATCGTGGCAATCTTGTAATCCGTGAAGTCTGGAGTGAGTAATCTTCCATATTCATCGTAGATCATAGCTTCCATTAGACAGGCAGAAAGACCCTGAACCGTTCCTCCTTCAATCTGACCTTTGATGTTTATTGGAGTGATAGCTTTGCCGACATCGTAACCCGCACAAACTTTGTTTATAATGATTCTCCCAGTCGCCGGATCGACTTCCAAATCTATTCCCACTGCGCCAAGAGTGAAGTGAACGACACTCTTTGGAGACTGCCCGGTGTCTGGATCGGGATAGATCAAGTCAGGCGGTGTAAATGAGCCGCTTCCGATTATTGGGCCGCCCTTCAGAATTCCGTCTGGCATTTTGAAACCGTTCTGAACTCTTTCGTCAATCCTTTCGCTCTTGCCAAGTTTGTGACACTTAACGACTCCATGCTCTATGCTTATCGTCTCGACAGGCGTCTGCCAGTATTCGGAGAAAAGAGCGAGGAGCTTCTCTCTTAGCTCGCTTGCAGCTAGCTTTACCGCCATGCCCATCGACCAGCAGGATCTGCTTGCTACAGTTTGCCAGTCGTAAGGATGGCTCTGTGTATCTGGATAGTAGACCTTTATCCAATCATAAGGAATCCCGAGTTCTTCGGAGACTATCTGAGCATAAGCGCTATACGTTCCCTGACCCATATCCATTGTGGCGGCAAGAACTTCAACCGTTCCGTCTCCGTTGAGTTTGACAATGGCTGATGAAGAAGCGTCGGCGGGAATTGCAGGCGCCTTTATTGCCAGCGCGATTCCCTTTCCTCTCTTCCAACCCTTTCTTATTGGAGGCTCTTCTTTGAGGGCATCTATGCTCTTTGCAACCTTGTCGATTATTTTGTCGAGAGCATGGTCATGCATTGGCATTCCGGTACAGGTAGTCTGCCCCTTCTTCAAAAGGTTCTTCTTTCTGAACTCAACTGGATCTATGTTCAGTTTGTGAGCGACTATATCAACCACGACTTCAAGTGCGCTCATTAGCTCCGGCAAACCGAACCCTCTGTAAGCACCTCCAAATGGCTTGTTTGTGTAAACTGCATAGCAGTCCGACCAGACGTTCGGAATATTGTAAGCTCCCATTGATGTGTAACCGGCGCTTCTAACCGGGTTTGCTCCATATTCGGCAGAGATTCCCGTGTCAAACCAGAATGTGTGGCGTATACCCTGCATCAGGCCGTCTTCACTGACTGCAAGCTCGATTCTAGCCACAAATCCCTGGCGGACCCACGAGGTCAAGAGGACTTCTTCTCTTGGTATGAAAAGCTTTACAGGCCTTCCTTTCAGATCCTCATCCATAGCTGCTGCAAGGCAGAGAGCCTCGATAGTCATCCCTGCCTTCCCTCCGAAGCCGCCGCCTATCGGAGGCGCGATCACCCGAATCTTGTTCAGTGGATACTTTATCCCCTTGGCGATTATGTCTCTCACTGTGAAGGCGGACTGCGCCGAGGTCCAGATCATTATCTCTCCAGATGCGGGATCTTGCTTGCAAATTGAACACAGTGTTTCAATATAACCATGAGCAATCTGAGGACACGTAATCGTCTCTTCAAAGACGTGAGCCGCATTCTTGAAGGCCGCTTCGGTATCTCCTTTTCTTATCCTGAACCAGTTGGCAATATTGGTATTTGGCTGAGGAGTAATGAAGTCTACGTGCTCGTATTTGTGGAGGTCGGGATGAACAAGCACTGAATTTGTGGTAGCTGCCTTGACCGGATCGAAGATAGCTTCGAGCTCTTTGTATGTTACTTTAACCTTCTTGACCCCTTCTCTCGCGGCCTGCTCGGTTTCGGCAACAACTAGCGCAACGGGCTCTCCAACATATCTTGCTCTCCCAATTGCCATGGGCGTTCTATCCTTTAGATATAGACCGAAGTGATGTGGAAAGTCTTCTCCAATCAGGACTTTAAGTACACCGGGAATCTCCAGCGCCTCTGAATAATCGATTTTCAGGATCTCTCCGTGTGCTACAGAAGAGCGTACGACCGCTGCGTGAAGCAGTTCGGGACCGAACCTGAGGTCATCGGTAAATTGAAGTGTGCCCTCCGCCTTCTCGAGATCATACTTTCTTGGCAACCACTTCCCAATTCCGGTCTTTGTCTTAATCGTCTTCACGCAACTCACCTCCTTTAACCTTTCCGGAAAGAATGGCGGCACTTTTCTTGACCGCCCGGATAATCGAGAGATAACCCGTGCATCTGCAGATATTTCCCGAGAGAGCTTCTTTTATCTCTTCCTCAGAAGGAGACGGATTCTTCTTGAGCAATGCATAGGTTGTCATGACCATCCCCGGAGTACAGTAACCGCACTGTATTGCGCCTTCATCTACGAAGGCCTGCTGAATCGGATGAAGCCTGCCTTTTTTGACAAGCCCTTCTACTGTTAGCACTTCCGCACCCTCGGCTTCTCGCGCAAGGACAAGACAAGACTTTTGAGGAAGTCCATTTATGATAACCGTGCATGCTCCGCACTCTCCCTCTTCGCAGCCTCGCTTCAGGCTTGTAACACCGTATTCTCTCAAAGCATTGAGAAGGGTCGTTCTGTCCTCGACTATCAAGGTGGCTTTTCGGCCGTTGAGTGTCAGAGTCACATGTTTGTCTTTCATCTGCGAACACCTTCTTCCACGGGACCTTCCAGACAACAAGAAATCGCCCTGCTCGTCAGTTCGGCAATCATGTCGATCCTGTATTCTCTGGATGCTCTCACGTCCGTAATGGGATCAACAGCTCCAGCTGCAAGCTCTGCGGCTCGTTTGATAACCCCGTCATCTATATTACCGGAAGAATTGAGGAGTTTTTCCGCCTCCGTCGCTCTCAGCGGTCTGGGAGATACGGCACAGAAGGCAATCCTGAACTCCCTGTTATCCCCCTTGAAGAGCGTACAACAGACGGCTGCCTGAGCTATATCCAGAGCCTCTCTTCTGATTGCTTTGAGATAGCAACCACTTGTTTCAACTACGGGTATGGCGATTCTTATTCCTGTCACAACCTCGTCGACTGCCAGGGAGGTCTTCTTGGGTCCGATTATGAATTCGGATACCGGGACGTTTCGGGTGCCGTTTGATCCTGTGATTTCAACTTTGGCGTCATAGCATACTAGAGGAGCTATCATATCTCCGGAAGGAACCGCAGCACAGACGTTGCCTATAACGGTTGCCCGATTCCTTATCAGTGGATCCGAGTGCGCCCTGCAAGCCTGCACCAGCGCAGGGAAGTAACGTTTCATTGAGCTGTCTTCTATAATCTCACTAAGAGTCACGAGCGCCCTGATTTCCACATTGTCCTCGTTTATCGTTATTCCTTTTAGCTGCTCGATTCCCGTTAGGTCGATTATATAGTCCGGCTCCTTTATGGATTTATGTAGCCAGACAATAACGTCAGTACCGCCGCTCTTGATTATGGCATTCTTTCCATGACGTCCAAGTGCATCCAGGACCTCGGAAAGTGAGCGCGGCCTTTCCAGAACGAAGTCACGCATCCATATCGCCACTCTTTCGGTTGGATTTATTCCTCTTCGTCGAACGCAACTATTCTACTTATACAAGACTCTCCGCCGACAAATCTCCACGGGAAGCACCCGATAACCATTCTCTTGTTCAATATTTTGTCTATCTCTCCACCAACGTTCTCGGCGTGAATAATGTCGTATGGGAAGAGAAGCACATGCATAAGCTGGTAGTCCTCGTCGGGGAAGATCTCTTGAAGGGACTTACCATACTTCTTCTGCATATAGCGGTCACACTCTTTCGCCTGAACAGGCATCCAGTCACGGATCTTTGTATTCATTGGATGGTCGGCAGAACCGCAGTCAACTCCTATCCACTTTATCTTCTTCTTTTTGCACCACTCGGCAAACTCTCTTGTCGGCCCAGGGTGTTTGATCATGTATCTTACTTCGTCTGCCTCCGGCTGGTCGTAAGCGTACTTGTGATACCCTGTGTTGATGATAAGGATGTCGCCTTCTCTTACTTCCACTCTTTCTTCTATGTCCTTTGATGTGTAGATCCCGTAATCCTCTGCAATGTCCGAGAGATCAACGATAACTCCTGGCGCAACGAGTTCGTCCAGAGGTATGCTTGCGATGTCTCTACCATGAGTGCAAAAGTGCAGCGAACCATCCAGATGGGTCCCAACATGGTTAGAGTGAGTAAGAAGTTGACCGTTCGCACCGTTTGGAGCCAACCTCTTGAAGAATTTGATCTGAAGCGGCTCATAAGTTGGCCATGGTGGTGTCAGATGACTGATCGGTTGAGATAACTCGTAAATCTTGATCTTGTCCCAGTTTTTCGGTATCATACTCTTCCTCCTTTATTTGGAATATTTCTCGACGAACGCTTCCGCTGCCTTTACAAAAGCTTCAGAAGGCATTCTAACAATTCCGGCACCCACCTGCCCTTTGCCGGCCTCTCGATGAGCTGCGCCTGTATCCAGGATAGGAGTGATGCCTGTCTCCACAACTCTGATTAGATCAATTCCTGTGGGAGTTCCACGGAAGTTCAGTGCGGGAATTGTGAAGTGCTTGTTTTCTCCTATACAGATTTCATACATCTCCTTTGTGTAGTTCACTGCATCTTGAGGTGTACCTCCAACAAACTGGACGATCGCAGGAGCTGCGGCGAGGGCAAAACCACCTATGCCGTAAGTCTCCATAATCGCACTGTCTCCTATGTCTCGATTGACATCCTCCCTTGTGAAACCAGGGAAGAGCAAGACATCCGGCAAGGCCGCCTGGCAGGTGAACCATTTGTTCTTCATTCCGGCGATCTGGATCCCGAAGTCTGTACCGTTGCGAGCCATTATGGTGAGCATACTCGATCCTTCGACGTAACCAACACTGTCGAGCGAGACCTTTGCCGCCGCCATACCGGGATTAAGAAAGAAATGATCATTTCCCGCCACAAATTTAACAACTCTGGAGAGATCAGGGTTGCTCCCCTCCGCATCAATCATAGAAGGTACGAGGGTACGAATGAGAAGTGAAGTAGCTGCCCTGTTTCGGTTATGAAGCTCATCCCCCATGTGTAGAGACTGAGATATAAGACTCTTAAGGTTAAGACCCCCGTAATCGTTCACGAATTTCCGGACCCCGCTTCTCAAGACAGGATACAGAACTTCTCGCATCCAGTTCAGTCTCTCAATAACCTCTTCACTGAACGCTCCCATTCGCAAGACCTTACCGAGTCCCTCGTTCAGCGTTGCATAGCTCCTCTTTCCAGAATTCTTTTCCTCAATGATCCAAACCGGCAGGTTAGGGGATATTATCCCTGCCATTGGGCCGACAGCGTTATGATGATGGCAAGGTTCAAATGAGATATTTCCTTTCGAAGCAAACTCCCTTGCTTTCTCCGGAGTTTCGGCCCAGCCTTCATAAAGGATCGCACCGGTCACGGCACCTATCATAGGTCCCGACATTCTGTCCCAGGTTATTGGCGGTCCTGCATGAAGTATCATCTTCTCTTTGAAGTCCGGAATAACATCTTTTGCCATGCCGAGATCTACAATATGGGGCTCGGCTTTCAGAAGCCTTTCAAATGCGATGGAGTTTGCCATTTCAATACTATTCAACTTCCTCACCTCTTAACTTTCTCAATTTATCCATCAGTGAGCTCTTCGCAAGAGGAGGTCTCCAGTTGACCTTCACTGCGGGTACCTCCTGATCCTGAAGATCGAGATAGAATCTTTCCATCCCAAGATTAACTACTTTCGGACCATTATCGAGTAGATCTTTGAAGGACATAGTCAACGCTCCTTTCTCGAAACTAAACTGGCAGCCAGAAGAGCTGCTCTTGCATTGCTCTCGCAGACTATAACACCTGCTTCCTCCAACAGAGTCCTCTGCCTGCCAAGATCTTGAGGATCCCCGTCTGTCCCGCAGACATAAGCTATATATATCGGTTTCGTTTCTCTATTTACAGACTTGATTGCCTCAACAACGTCGAACGAAGGATTATCAGCACTTCCATACCCGAGGACAACATCGAAAAGGATGACAGCTACCGAACGGTCTTCAGATTGCTGTTTCACCTGTTCGGCTCTGAAGGATGGATCTATCATGGGGTGTAATCTCCCTTGAGTGAACTCGTCTTCGCCATAGTCGATGAATGAGTGTCCGATTGGTTTCAAGCTGTTCTCCAGTTTGAAATCTTCCCTCAACGGAGCATTTCCGTAGATTGGATTTATGTGTGCCTGAGCTATATACTGCGCTTCGTAACAGAGAGTGCCGCCAGTGAAAAGCCCTCTTACATATTTTCCATGAACCGCGCTTACAGGTCTCTTTTCGGCCAACTTCACGTACTCTGCCTTCAACTTATCTCGAGCCATAGAGACGTCTCTGCCTTTTATAAGGGCCTCGGCCACAACTGCGCACTCTTCAAGTTCCGTAGTGTAGAAGAGTTCGTCTTCATCTTTTCTAGGATCATCTCCCATAAAGCAAATCACGCTCTTCTTTTGTGTTTCTTTGAGGCAAGCCAGAATCTTCTCTCTTACTTCCGGCGCAGGCGGCTTCCCTACGGCTACAATCAGTGAAATGTCGGGATCTTTTGCCAGTTCTCGTATGCCTCTCAGGAATGATATTCCTCCAACTGACTTCTTCACGTCTCTGCCTCCGGTTCCAATTCCATGCTTGACGCCAACATCCCGGCGGCAGAGCTGCACCATGACTTCTTGAAGACCGGTGCCTGATGCCGCAACAATTCCAACCGGACCTGTAGGGCACACGTTAGAAAAGGCAAGTCCTTTCCCATTGATAACAGCTGTACCACAATCCGGGCCCATTACGATTAGATCGTTGTTCTCCGCGAAACGTTTAAGTTCAATCTCATCTTCAATTGTGACGTTGTCGGAGTAAAGCATTACGTTCAAACCGTTCTTGAGGGCCTTCATAGCCTCTGCTGCTGCATATCTACCGGGCAGAGAAATGAGAGCAAGATTGCTTTCGGGAAGTACAGAGAGAGCTCCCTGAAGAGTTGCCGGTGAATACTCGGTGTCCTTCTCTTCCTTCTTCCAGGGAGGCGAGGCAAGATAGGAACGGGCCCTTTCAAAGATGTCCTCTATCCCTTCTCTTTCGTAGTCGATTCCGATCAGCAGATCGTCGGGTGAAAGCAAACCCGTGTCTACTTCGAACCCGGCCGCTCTCATGATGGTTATGTTTGCCTCTGTTGCCATATTCAGCGAAGCATCTTGGACTCCCTCAATCTTCTTAAGTTCCTTAGCCACAAGCATCAGAGTGACGCTATCGTAGTATTCGCCTTTCACGACCTCGATTCTCTTCATTTGAACCTCCACAAGCAACAAAGGTAATACAAGAAAATCCCCGTTGCTCCGACTTGATTCCGAAACCTATCGATACCGATAGAACGATTTATCTTAGTCTTTCCCATTAAGCCTAACAATATCTCTAATACGGTCATTCACCAAGTTCAAGTCCATAGGCAAGGCCGGCAAGCCATGCCTTTCCCGACAGATGACCCCATTTTGTGATACTGTCTGTCTTTTCAAGTACCCGGGTTGCATCACCGTCTGCAATAGCTGAAACCATTTCGATTCCTCTCTTCCAGAATCTACCCTCAAGAGCATCCTTTATCATTTCTGACGAGAACCAGCTCGTTTTTCGATCAAGCATCTCTCTTTCGATTGTCAACAAGCTCTTCTTTCTACCCGTGAAACGGAGAGCCATTATCCAGCCAACCAAAAAGTCATCACCTGCCGGTGTATACCCCGGTCCAAGTCCTATCAATCTCTCCGGTTCATCAATAGCTTCAAGAAGGCAGCTAAACTCCTCTGCATCCATGAACTCCAACCATTCAAGCCAAAGGCCTCTCAGCTTCTTATCCGGTAAACCGTTGATTTGAGACGGATCAAAGCCCACAGAGGCACCGTCAATACCGACCATAATCTCTTGACCTACCCCAAGGGGAGGAAATGCCTCAATTAATGACGATCTTGGAAGATAGTCCTCAGGGTCGAGCAAGACAGAGTATCTTCTTCCGCAATGATCCATCAGGTTCAAGGCCGTTCTATAAGCACTTCTTACAGTAAGCTTTTCGACTTTGTTTCCCCAATCTGCGCTTCTCTGAAAAGGATAAAGAAGAATCATATTACCCCTTTTTCATGCAATTCTTCAATCTCCTCTAGACTTATTCCCAGCATTCCCGAATAGATCTCTTCGTTATGCTCACCGAGTAATGGCGCAGGTCCGGAAATTGATGCCGGTGTTTCAGAGAACTTTATTGGCACACCAGGCATTTTCAAAGTTCCATTCCTGTGAGATACCTCGACAATCATCTCTCTTGCTTTGATCTGCTCGTCTTCAAAAAGATCGGCGACGTTGTTTATCTTGCCCGAGGGGATGTCCAGTGCCTCAAAGGTGCCGAGCCATTCCTTGGATGTTTTCTTCTTAAGCTGAACTCCTATAATCTCCATCAACTGATCGATATTCTTCACCCTTGACGGGTTATTCGCAAACCTCGGATCTTCGCAGATGTCTGCTCTTTCGATAGCTTTGCAGAATTTCTTCCAGATGCCATCATTTCCCACAGCTATGTTTATCATTCCATCCAGAGTCTCAAAGGATGCAAATGGCGCAATTGATGGATGCCTGTTTCCAATTGGAGTCGGAATCTCTCCGGTTGCCGCATATCTTGCTATTGCGTTCTCCAAGACAGCGACCATACTATCTAGCATAGCAACATCCACTTTTTGTCCAGATCCCGTGCTGTTTCGACTCTGAAGTGCCGCAAGTATTCCTATACACGCAAATGTTCCACAAAATATGTCTGCAATAGAGCTTCCTACCTTCGTTGGATAATGTTCATCGGGACCGGTTATACTCATGATTCCACTCAATCCCTGTATGATCAAATCATAGGCTGTTCTCTGGCTCATGGGACCGGAGTGTCCGAAGCCCGAAGAACAAGTATATATGAGCCTCGGATTCATCTCTTTCAGCCTTTCGGCGGAGAAGCCCAGCCTTTCGAAAACGCCCGGTCTGAAATTCTCGACCAGAACATCGGATCTCTCGATCAGCCTTTCGAGAAGCTTCTTTCCCTCCTCGGTCTTCAAATTGAGAGTAATGCTCTTCTTTCCTCTGTTTATACTCATGAAATAAGCGCTTTCTTCACCAACAAAGGGGCTGAATGATCTCGAATCATCGCCCCCATCGGGTCGTTCAACTTTGACAACAGCTGCGCCCATGTCGCAGAGCAGCATCGTACAAAACGGTCCCGCTAGAACACGGGTAAGATCTAATACGAAAAGCCCTTCAAGGGGTTTACCCAAAATTATCTCCTCCTGTACGGAATACGTTTTGAAGGTTCAAACACGCTTTTTCCTTCAGCAAGAATATCCCTGTACGAATCTAGGTTTCTGTCTTCTATGTGGTCGAAGATCTGGTCTCTAGACGTCCCAGGAACTATCTTCTTAATCGGATCCTCATCGAGTTCGGCAGAAACGAATTCTTCACACCCAGAAGCCTGAACTAGCTTTGCTCCAGAAGGGTGGACAATCATTGACGAGCCGAAGAAATTCGCTCCGCTTGCATCCTTACCAACGAGATTCGAAGCAACCCAGTAAACATGATTGTCATACGCCCTCGCCCTGTTCGTGAGCTCCCACTGATCAAAGGATCTCATAAATGCCGAGGGCCTGCAGATTACTTCCGCCCCCTTAAGAGCCGTAACTCTTGCCAACTCGGGAAAATCCCCATCATAGCAGATCACCACACCGATGTTGCCAATGGGTGTCGAAACAACTAAAGGATCGACTCCAGGAGTTGTCCAACCTCCCGCCGACAGTCTCTCCGTGGGGAAAGGATGTGTCTTCCTGTATACTCCTAGAATTCCCTCGGGACCGAGAATAGCAGCGCTGTTGTATATAACCCCTCGCTCTCTTCCGCGTTCATAGGTGGGGAAACACAAATATATCCCAAATTCACGAGCCCACTTCACTCCCTCATGTGTAAGACGGCCGGGAATTGGTTCCACGGTATCCCAAAGCGAATTCGCGTTTCCGAGCGGGGTGAAACCCGTAGTAAAGCTTTCAGGCAGAACTATCAGCGAGGCTCCCGTTTCTTGTTTGCACCTGGTTATCCAGCGATATGCAGCTTCCAGATTCCTTGCAACCCTCATTGGTTCTGCTTCAAATTGAATAGCTGCGGCCACAAACTTCTTCATAGTCAGCAATCCTTTCATTTAACATAAAAAGTACCTATATTTCACAATCTAGCACATCACAGGCGGAATTGAGAAATGGTATTTTCAGACTTTACAACTGATCATCCTTGAACAACCACTCCTTTCAGGCTGTCTCGCGCTTTTCTTTAGAAAGAACAATTCCAGACTCAAAAGTTACGAATTGTTGTTCTCCTTTATTCGACGAGAGCAGAGGTCTTTGGTCACCCCCAGAGGAGTAAGACAAGTAAGTGAGGAATAGTAGACAAACAAGGGATGAATATGGTTGTGACCGAAGATGAAAGCTATTTTTCATTCAGTTTATTTCATAGTGCTACTGTACCATGATAGCGATCAGTACGGTTTGTCTGGAAGGAGGATACCCCTGAACCTCAAAGAGTTGAAATATCTCTCGCTTTCGAACATTTGCCTTTGCTTTGTCTTCCTCATGGCCGGCCGGGTAGGGGTCGCCGGTGTTGTCCCATCAGCCTACGATTTGAGGAACGTCGATGGCAGATGCTATATGACTCCGGTAAAGTCACAATGCGTGCCCGGTCAATGGTGGAATTCGGTCTCTCCTAAGTTTTGGTGATGCATAGCTACGGTTGTACTCAGTTAATTCAGTAAATTCGTCAAGGATTCTACTCTTCTCCTTCTTTCCAGCCTTCCTGTACTTCTCTGAGTATTTCTCAATCAATCCAGTCATGTCTATTCTCTTCATCTTCGCCCCTACCTCTTTCAACTTGGCATTCGCGAAGATTATCCCCTTCATCCTTACCTTTCGAGTAGTTTTATTTTTGATGCAACGTTACCCTTTTCAAGTAGATTATTTGTGATGCATATCGTCTGCTTGACTTGTAACATACCGAAGTAGTATATTTGGTTAAGCTAATTCAGCGAGGGATTATTATGGTTGTCAATCAATTTCTAAATAAACTGAATATGTTCTGGTGGTGGAGCTGCCCCTTCGGTGGGGGTTAGCCTTTCGCTACTAGGGTAAACCCATATTGAAGGGGCTCTCATAGTTGAGAGCCCCTTTACTTTTGAGGAGGTATATTGGCATGAAGAAAAGAATTATTGTGAATTTGAAGTCGGAGGAGCTTCCACGAAGCTGGTATAACATAAAGGCTGACTTACCATTCAAGATGGATCCGCCTTTGAATCCGGCAACCAATGAGGTGATCGATCCTGCAGATATGATGGCGATCTTCCCGAAGTCGATTGTTGAGCAGGAGATGACTGAAGAAAGGTTCGTCCCTATTCCTGAGCCCGTTCTGGATGAGTATGTGGTATTCCGCCCCAGTCCACTTATAAGGGCGACCTTTCTCGAAGAGTATCTCAACACTCCAGCGAGGATATACTACAAGTATGAGGGCAACTCCCCGACCGGAAGTCACAAAACGAATACGGCAATAGCGCAGGCTTATTACAACAAGGCCGATGGAATAACCGAGCTAACTACGGAAACGGGGGCCGGACAGTGGGGTAGCGCCCTCTCGTATGCGGGCAGGAAATTCGGTTTGACGGTAAGAGTCTTCATGGTGAGAAACAGTTTCCAGTCGAAGCCAATGAGACAGCACATGATGAGAATGTTTAATGGAGAGGTTGAGCCGAGCCCTGGTGAACACACCGAAAGCGGAAGGAAGTTCCTCAAAGACAGGAAGAATTTCTCAGGTTCCTTGGGAATGGCAATTAGCGAGGCTATCGAAATCGTTCTGAATTCTAAGACGAAAAAGTACTCTCTCGGAAGTGTTCTCGATCATGTTCTTCTTCATCAGACAGTGATTGGTCTGGAAATTGAAAAGCAGCTGGAGATCCTTGGCGAAAAGCCTTCATCGATTCTTGGCTGTCACGGTGGCGGGTCAAACTTCGGCGGATCAATCTTGCCGTTTGTGAAGAGGATATTCGAAGGAGAAAAAATTGAGTTCGTTGCCTGCGAGCCAGAATCATGTCCTACGCTTTCTAAAGGCGAGTATCGGTACGACAGCGGAGACACTGCTGGATTCACGCCGCTGCTGAAGATGTATACGCTTGGGAGAGAGTTTGTTCCACCCGCAATTCATGCCGGTGGTCTCAGATATCACGGTGCGGCTCCTCTCGTGTCGCGATTAGTGAAAGAAGGCATTGTCACTCCGGAAGCTTTCCCTCAAGAAGAGACTTTCAAAGCAGGTCTTCTCTTCGCCACAACGGAGGGGATTGTTCCCGCACCGGAGTCAACCCATGCAATTGCAGGTGCTGTGCGAAGAGCAATTGAGGCAAGGAAAAACAGAGAAGAGAAGGTTATTGTGTTCACTCTGAGCGGGAATGGCGTTCTAGACCTCTCTTCTTACACTAGCACAATCGAGGCGCATAAGGACGTGCTCAACTTCGACAACCTGCGCTCATAAGGCGTTGTAGAGCATTGACTTGTTGAAATCCTTTTCGTCAAACGGTTTCAGATGATTCTATGTTGCAGAAGTCAATTAGAAAATGTTAGAATTTGGTTGTGATCTGAATTCTAGCTAGGGGGTGTACCTGTGAATAAGAAAGAACTTATCGCTGTTCTTGCACAAAGAACTGGAGCAACCAAGAAACTTGTTGGAGACGTAGTTGATAGTTTTATCGGCGTGGTAGGGGAAGAACTCTCAAAGAACCGGGAAGTTAAGCTAATAGGTTTCGGAACGTTTGAAGTTACCATGCGAAAGCCCAGGATGGGTGTCAACCCGAGAACGAAGGAAGCTATCGAGATTCCTGGCGGGAAGGTTCCGAAATTCAGACCTGGCAAAGAGCTAAAAGAGAAAGTTCAGTAATAATTGTCCTGCCGATAAGAGATGAAAGTGGAGCTTAGTCTCCACTTTTTTCACTAGCCCATCTCGTTACGGCTTCAACCGCCTTACTGTTTTTCAAGACAGAGCGGAGGTCATCTTCAGAGGCCTCTGAGATTCCTTTGATGCTTTTAAAGGCCTTCAAGAGTGCCTTCTTTCTTTTCGGTCCTATTCCCGGAATATCATCTATCTTCGAAGTTAGAAATCTCCTCTCCCTCAGAACTCTGTGATAGTTAATTGCGAATCGATGCGCCTCATTATCTATAGAGATGATCATTCTCAACACCGGATGTTCTTCTTTGAGTCTTACTCTGTCGCGATTATCAAGAAACACAAGCTCGTTGAACTCCTTTGCGAGTCCAACCATCTCGTATTCTTCGATCCCTATCTCTGCAAATGCCTTCTCAACTGCTCTCAACTGAGGTTCTCCTCCGTCAATAAGCAGAAGATCGGGGAGAGGGTACTTTGTGTATCGCCGTTTGACTACGGTTGCCATTGCTTCGAAATCATTTGGTTCTTCAAGCTCGCTTATTCTGTACCTTCTGTACTCCGACTTGTTCGGCTTACCGTTATCGAAAACAACTACTGAAGCGACTGTGTAGAGACCTTGTGTATGAGAGATATCGATTCCCTCGATTCTCGAGGGAAATCTCTTCAGTCCAAGTATCTGCTGAGCCTGTCGCAGCGAATGAGCCGCATTCAGTCTTATCTTCAGCTCTTCGTCGATATTCTTGAAGGCGATACTTAGAAGTCTCTCTTCCTGCTCATCACGGGGATCTCCAATGTAATCAAAATCTCTTCTGAATTGCCTCACATCTTTTTTCTTCAGACCGGTTACGATTAAAGACTTTGGAATTCTGTTCTTCTTGGCGTAGTAAAACTGGGTAATGAAATCCATAGGAGTACCATCCGGAAAGTCGAAAACCAGCTTTCCCAAGAGCATTCCTCCCCTTACCTGCAGCAGGGCAGCGAGCCCGGCCGAAACGGCCAATATGTCTGCCTTCAAATCTAGCGGGGCTTCAACCCCCTGAAAGGCGTAAAGGTCATCCATCGACGACAGAATGTCCCTTATTTCTGCCGCCCTTTCGAACTGAAGAGCCTCCGACAGAACAGTCATCCTCTTGAGGAGAGCTTCTCTAACTTTTATCGTGTCCCCTTCAAGGAATTCGGTTAGCGCAGAAAGCTGCTCTTGATACTCTTCAGGAGAGACCTTTTCAACGCAAGGTGCCGAACACATTTTCAGATGATATAGAAAGCAGGGTCTCTTTATCCTGCCGAGATCATATGTGCATGTGCGAATCTTGAAGACTTTCTGTAGGAATTCGAGTAGCTTTCTGACAAGTCCGGCGCTCGTGTATGGACCAAAATAAGTGCCTTCGAGCTCCTTTGTTCGCGTGATCGCAATATAAGGATACTCCTCAGCGGAGATGTATATGTATGGATAAGTACGCGAATCCTTCAGGAATACATTGTACTTCGGCTTTTTACTGAAGATTAGATTCGCCTCGAGAAGCAGAGCCTCTCTTTCGGATGTGACCATTATGAAGTCCAGATCCTCCGACTCTTCGGCGATGCGTCTGGCCTTTTCGTTCTGAGACCACGTCGACTCTCTGAAGTATGAGAGGACTCTCCTCTTCAGCTTCTTTGCCTTTCCTACATAGATTATTGCATTCTTTTCGTCCTTGAAGATATAAACTCCGGGTTCCTCCGGAAGCTGCGAAGCCTTGTTCAGTATTTGTTCATTCATTTCGGTTCAACAACTCTCTGCAGATGACTCTCTCAGATGAACACCGGGTTCTTTCTAAGAGACTCCATACTTCTCGTCCAATGGGATTGTTCACACCGCCAAGAAAGTTAGCCAACTGCAGGTGAAGACACTTAACCATTTTCAGATTTCTTACCCCTCCAATACCTCTTCCAAGCAGCAGCAACTTCTGCGATTCAGATAGAGTGCACCGACCGAGGATTCTCTTTTTGATCAACGTGGTTTCTTCATGGGCTTTGAGATACTCGTCTGCAAAAACGCCGTCACGTTCGATTCTCTTCTCGAATTCAGTTATCATTCCCTCGCTCTCAAGACGGGAGACTTTCTCCTTCAAAAAGGGGCAGCTCAGCCAGAAAAGTGTCGGGAAGGGCTTTCCATAGGAAATGAGGGAGGACTCAATAACTTGCGGAAATCCCCATTCGCAGACTCTGGCTACTCTGAAGTCGTTCTTCAGTTCTCTTCTTAGTTGAAGAGAGACTATTTTCTTCTCAATTTTATCGCTTTCCAATCTCCGTCTTCCCTGCTGTTCTCTATAAGAAAGGTTCCTTCAATAAGGTTTCCGATCTCACTGAACTTGTCTTTGTAAATTCCCGAGAGGATTACGGTACCGTGTTCATCTAGAAATCTCTCTAGGTCAAGAACAAATTCTCTCAAAAGCTCTACAATCATATTCGAGACAATTATGTCAAAGCGCTCTTCGGGTTTTACAGAGGACAGAAATTCCGATTGTCTTGCATCTATATACACATCATTTATCCTCGCTGTCTCATTGGTCTTCTCTACCGAGTGCTCGTCTATGTCGAGCGCCACGACCTGTGATGCGCCCTTCTTCGCAGCAATTGCCGAGAGGATACCTGTGCCGCAACCCACGTCAAGAACTCTAGAACCTCTGACAACGGCTTCAACAAGAAGAGAGGCAGCCAGCTTCGTTGACTCATGAAGGCCAGTGCCAAACGCCATTCCCGGTATAATTCCGATCTTATTCGGATCGACCACTTTTTCCTCTTCCTCAAGAGGAAGGACTTCAACGCTTTTGCAGAGCTCGAACGGTACCAGAGTCTCTTTCCATTTCTCGAACCAATCCTTTTGTTCGGTGAACCCTAGATCGGAGAACTCCATCTTACTTAGGAAGTAAGGTAGTTCCTCCCCTTCTTCAAGAAGTACATGCAGAGCAATTCCAGAGTCGACGGTCTTCTCGAAGAAGAGATTAGAGAATCCTTCATTCCAGCTGATTCCCTCAATCAAGTCGTTTTCTTCTTCTGAAACAAAAGAGACTAAATGTCTGTACTTCACTTCTCAGCACCTGCCTTATCGAGCCCTTTACGAAGAGCTTCAAGAGCGTGCTTCGCGGCAAGCTGTTCTGCCGCTTTCTTCGTCCTACCCTCTCCTTCACCGACGATCTTTCCATCCAAGAAAACACCGACTTTGAACCACTTGTCCTGAGGTGGTCCTTCGTCCAGAATCGTTTCATAAGATGGTCTAGAGCTGAAACGAGCTTGGGTTAACTCCTGAAGTGAAGTCTTGTAATCAAGAATCAGCTCGCCGTTGACCGCCTGATCAATATAGTCGCAAAGCTTTGACTGAACAAAACTGACCGAGGCCTCAAATCCACTTGTCAAGAAGACTGCAGCAAGAACGGCCTCAAACGTATCTGCGAGAATAGAATCTCGATCAGACCCACCCGTTTGCCTCTCTCCTTTTCCCAGAAAGACGAAGTCTCCTATCCTCATGAATCTTGCGACATCGGAAAGGACTTTTTCGCTTCCAACCATCGCCCTGATTTTCGACATGTCGCCTTCGGACAATGAGTATTCATCAAACAGCGTTTTCGCAAGTGACAGTTCAAGAACCGCATCTCCTAGAAACTCCATCCTTTCGTTTGACTCCAGAATCCTCTCTCCGTTCTGCGCGAGCTCGTTAGTGAACGAGGAATGGCAGAGAGCCCTGAAAGCGAGCTCTCTGTTTGCTTCAATTCCGTTTATTCTGCAAAACTCATTTACTTGCTTTTCTTCCTCGACGCTTAGCATTACCGGGCAATTCTCCTGATCTTCTCAACCATTTTGCCGCTCGAAAGACCGCAGAGATCGAATAGCAGCTCATTATCACCGGAGAACATATATCTCTCTACACCAAGCTTCTCAAATCTCTCAGGCATTATCTTCGAGTCGATCAAATAGTCCGATAGAATCGTGCCTAATCCACTCTCCACATTGTGATCTTCTGCGGTTATGACGACTTTGGACAAGTGTTCTTTGACACTATCGAAATCCGCTTCTAGAGGGCAGCTGACGTTAAGAACCGTGACTTCTATTCCCTCTGACCTGAGCTTGTCTGCAGCCTCAACGGCCTTATGGGTTACCTGACCGGTCGTAACTATGGTTATACCCTTTCCTTTCCTGACAACATCGACCTTGCCATATTCAAACTTGTATCCATCGCCGAAGAAAGCTCTTCCATTCTCATCGGAAATTGGATTCATAGTAGATCTTCCCATGGCAATGACGAAGTTTCCTTCAGTCGCGCTCACATACCTTACAGCTTTGTCCGTCTGATTAGGATCTGCCGGCACGATAAGCTTGAAGCCAAATAGATTCCTCAAGGCCCCAATGTAATCAATACAGTGGTGAGTCTTTCCATCTTCTCCCACGTCTATTCCTACATGGGTCACCCCAACTTTGACGTTTGCTTTGTTTATGTCGTTCAGCCGTTGCTGATTGTAGGTTTCATCGATTCCGAAGACTCCAAAGTCTGCAAAGAAAGTAAGCACACCACATACGGACGCAGCACCGGCAACCGTTGCCGCATTATGTTCCTGAACTCCAATCTGAACGAAGTTCTCCGGCCAGACCTTCTCGAACTCGCTTACCTTCGTTGAGGGTTTCAAATCACAGTCAACAACCATCATCGGGACTTTTCCCTTGTTCAGCCTTCCAATATCTGCGAGAGCCTTCCCAAAGGCCGATCTGTTGTCGGTCTTCTTGTCAACAGGATAAACTATCGAATCTCCCGTGACAGGTCTTACCACTTCGTCAATGGGGCGCACATGTTCATGATATGAAGGAAGCTCCTTCCTCATTTCGACATATCTTTCGATATCACTTTCAAGGCCAAGCTCGGCAAGCGCAGAGGCGGCCTTCTCCATATCCAGAGGTTTGCCGTGATACGAAACATCACCCTCCATGAAGGAAACACCTTTTCCCATAACTGTTCTGCCAATTATGACTGCGGGGATTTTTGAATCGAACGCTTCCACGAGAGCTTCATTGAGCTCGGCATAGTCGTGGCCGTCGACCTCTATAACCTTCCATCCATCAGCGAGATAGTTTGCCTTAATGTCCACGTACATTATGTCGCTCGCTTTTCCGGAGATCTGAGCATCATTGTAGTCGACAACAACAACAAGGTTATTGAGCTCGTATTTCTTGGCCGTTCTTCTTGCCTCCGCCACCTGACCTTTTGCCTGTTCGGCATCACTCATGGCTACTATCACCCTGTTGTTTTTCCCTCTGATTTTCGAAGCAAGGGCCATGCCAACACCTACGGACAACCCCTGTCCAAGATTTCCTGTAGTCCATTCTACGCCAGGAATCCCTCTTGTGATGTGACCCTCGAATATCGATCCGGGATGCCTGAATCCGGCAATTGCCTCGTCAATGTCTATAAAACCCAATCTCCCAAGTGTCGCATATACCCCGGGAGATGTATGACCGTGGCTTACAACAACCCTATCGCGTTCGGGATCGTAGGGGTTCTTCGGATCTTTCTCTGCAAAATCATAAACGGATAGGAATATGTCTATCGATGACATTGAACCGCCCGGATGACCGGAATTTGCAACTGTGGTCATCTTTATGATGTCTCCCCTGCACACTCTTCCAAGGTTTTCTAGTCTCTTAATCTCATCTTTCGTCAGCAAACGCGCCATATCCAACCTCCATTCACACTTCAACCGTCAATCGAAATATCCTCGTCTCTATTCTTTATTAGCTCATCGGGATTTGTGTCCTGAATAATAGATCTCTGGCTCATTCTAAAGTCATCAAACTGAACCTTGAGCATCTGGCCGTCATCTGCAACCAGGGTGATCACTTTCATGAAGATGTTCACCGTCAGAACCTTGCAAGTCTTTCCTTCATAGTCGACAAGAGACCCTTCATCAGGGATATCCAATAACTCGTTTTCATAGAGCTCCTGTTCATAGGATAGACAGCAAAGCAGTCTTCCGCACCTACCGGATATCTTCGCAGGGTTTATCAACAATTGCTGTTTCTTCGCATGCTTGAGCGTTATGCTCTCAAACTGTCTCAAGAAACGGACGCAGCAAGCCGTCATGCCGCACAACCCGAGGCTGCCGGTCATTTTAACTTCATCTCTTATTCCAACTTGCCTGAGCTCTATCCTCGTTCTGAATGCCCTGGCAAGATCCTTCACCAACTCTCTGAAATCGACCCTGCTGTCGGCACCAAAATAGAAGACTATTCTTGAGCGATCAAACATATATCTCGCCTCGAGCAATCTCATAGGAAGCGAGTGCTTCTTTATCAGCTCCTGGCAGGTATTCATAGCAGCTTCGGCCTCTTCCTTGTTCTTTGCATGAGTCTCCCAGTCTTCATCAGTCATTACCCTAACGATCGGTTTCAGCTCTTCCTTTGAGTCATCTATACGAATCTCAACTGGTCCATACATGACCTTACCCACGTCCAGTCCGAACTCACTCATTGCAAGCACACGATCTCCCTGCTTTAGGAGCTGTTCACTAGATGTGTACTGATAAAGCTTGCCAACAGAATGAAACTCGACTCCATATACAGTTCCATATATTTCAGGCATCTGAATTACCTCCGTTTTCTCTTCTTACGAGGCTCCTCGAAACCGAGTACAGAGCTCTGAATGAAACGAGATTCGAGTTCTGCGATGAGGTCCTCTGTCTAAGGAACCTGTCACACCAAGCAAAATCTGCCAGGATCTCCTTTCCCGGCACGAAACTCACTAGCCATTCTATCAGATCGAGGTTCACAACAGAGTTACTGGAAGTATCTGCCGATAGAATTACTACATCTCTCAGTATGCTTCTGGCTACTTCAACGAGCTCACGCGATCTTTCAAATGAGCCCTGCCCAATGAATAGAGGCGAGATTTCTCTGAAGGTTGTGAAGAATTTGTCAGATTCTACGATGCTTCTGCAGAGAGCAGCAAATGCTCTTCTTCGTCTAACAATATCTATCGGCTCGTTAACTTCACTCTCAGACAGTACAGAAACCAGTCCGTTGAGGTCTGAAGGAACCTCCATCAAGCCCCAGTCTATGGACTCGACTTCCTGATCAAGAAAGAACCGAAGAACAGAGAAGTTCTGTCGCGCACATGCGTAGATTCTCGATACGCTATTCCCATACTTATCTCTCAATTTACCTATCAGTTCTTCGGGAACATCAACAACGACAGAGACTGTTCTGCTCCTTACTGTGGGAAGAAGAGACTGCCACGAAGTAGTGGTCATTATCAGCGTTGCAAAGCAGGGAGGCTCTTCGAGTATTTTTAGGAAGGCATTTGCACTCTCATCTGTCATCTTTTCACATTGATGGACCAATACATACTTTCTCTTGCCTCCCGAAGGCTTGTGGAGCATCATCTCTTCAATATCCCGCACTCTGTCAATTCCGATGTTCCCTTTATCAGGCTCTATAAGAAGAAAATCTTCAATATATCTCTTTCTGTTCCATTTTGGATCGGACTCGACCAATGACAAAGCCGAAGTCTTCAAGTATTCGCTGTCTCTGCCTACCAAAGTCACGCTTATTCCCGAATTTCGAGCCAAGAATCGGTCAAGTCTGTCGCTAACTACTCCGTTGAACCACTCCATGTTTTAATTATAGCAATGAATGACGAATTTGATTGGAGGGAAATATTATGGAGAGAACATTTGCTTATCTGAAGCCAAACGCTATTCAGCGAGGCCTCGTAGGAGAGATAATCAGAAGGATCGAGGAAAAAGGTCTTAAGATATTAGCTCTCAAAATGCTCATGATTTCAGAGTCTAAAGCGAGAGAACTATACAGGGAGCATGCCGGGAAAGACTTCTACGAACCTTTGCTCGGTTTCATACAATCTGGCCCAGTTGTGGCAATAGTTCTTGAAGGCGAGGATGCCGTTCAGAGATTGAGAATCCTCATCGGGAAAACCGATCCGGTCCAGGCAGACCCGGGAAGTATTCGTGGAAGGTTCGGCGTCTCCGTCAGAAAGAACCTCATCCACGCTTCAGACAGTATTGAAAGTGCAATTCGCGAAACGAATATCTTCTTTGACAAAACTGAGATTCTTGACTATTCTCTGTTGATTGAAGGGCAGCTCTGATGCTAATTGCGCAAATAAAAAAAGGAAAGGAAGGAAAGGTGTTGAATTCTTACCCGTGGATCTTCAAAGATGAAATCCTCTCTCTTGAAGGCTCTGCAGATAGAGTAAGCGAAGTCAATGTCTTCTCTTCTACTTACGAGTTCCTGGGGAAAGGCTTCTTCAACCCTGGTTCAACGAGGTCGATAATGGTTCTAACTAATCATGATGAAGAACTGGGAGAGGCTTTCTTCAGAAAGCTTCTGAATAAATCCTTGCAGAAAAGAGACAGGCTGTTCGATACACCTTACTACAGGCTAATCCATGGCGAGGGGGATAGACTTCCTGGACTTGTGGTTGACAGATACGGCGATTTTTTAGCAGTGCAGTTCAGAAATCTGATCATGCAGGAAAGAAAGCAAATGATCGTCACCCTTCTTTCAGATCTTCTGAGCCCGAAGGGAATCTACGAACGCAGCGACTTTGAGATGGGGGTGGACGACAGAATTGAGAGAAACACCGGCCTGCTTTGCGGGAAAGTACCGGACTCAATCGAAATTGAGGAAAACGGCCTAAGATTTCTTGTAGATGTCAAGAACAGCCAGAAGACCGGATTCTTCTTTGACCAAAGAGACTCCAGAGCATTCTGCAGAAAGATTACTAAGGAGCTGTCGCTTCAAAAGGGGCTAGATCTCTTCTCTTTTACGGGCGGCTTTGGACTCAACATGGCATTCTCCGGAGCAGAGGCGATTTGTGTCGACAAGTCGGAAGAAGATCTAGAAAGGGCAAGACTGAACTCCGTAGTGAACAAGGTGGATAACCGGCTGCAGTTAGTCCAGAGCGATGTTCTTGCCTTCCTTAATGAATTTGAAAAGAATGACTGTTTTGATATAGTAGTACTGGATCCGCCATCCTTTGTTAAGCATAAGAAAGAGCTTCCGCATGGAATTTCACTTTTCAGAAAGCTAGTAGAGAGCACGCTACCGTTAATGAAGGATGGGGGAATCCTCGGCCTCTGCACTTGCGCCTACAATATTGGGATTGAGCATCTAGTAGAGTCTGTAAGAAGATCAACAGAAAGAAGAGGCTTGAGGTTTTCGCATTTGGCGATCACTCTGCAGTCACCTGATCATCCGTGGCTTTTGGAGGTTCCTGAAAGCCTTTATTTGAAGTGTCTGTGGGGCTTCGTAGAGAAGGAGTGAGTTTTTTGCCCGGCTTCTGGACTCATATCATGTATGGAAAAGATGTTCTGGAAGAAATAGGACCCGATCTTGAAGCCGACAAAAGAGAGGAGTTCAATCTTGGGTGCCTCTTTACTGATCCTGGACAGTATTGCTCAAGAGAAGATCCGGAGTTTTCTCTCTGGAGATTTTCTCATACGCTGAGATGTGATGATTTTGCCGAAGAGGTCTGCATAAGAGCCGAAGAGATCTCTCGCTTCTACTCTCTCGGGGTGATATGCCATTACTTTCTCGATGCAACCGTTAATCATTATATTGTCGCCCGTGCGGGAAATGGATATAAGTATCGGCAGCTTGAGACAATGATAGACAAAGTAATACTGAAGAACAGAGTAGAGGCAGCTATTCTTGACCTTGATCCGACTGCCGAGTTTTCCAAGTCTCTACCTGAAGCTCTAGAAGATCTTTACAGAGCGATTGCTGAGGAGTACTACGGAGTGAAAGGTTGTTCTATCCAGAAGGCAATAAACTCTATGAACGAGTATTTCGCGGGGATATACGGTCGTTCCAAACTGGGCATCATTCTCAAGAGATTCAGCATCAAGGAAGGCTCTCCGGAAGAGGCTTTTTTTAAAGACACTCATACAGACCCACTGAATCTGGAAATGAAACCTTGGTTTCACAGTATAGCTGGATGGGAGAGTAAAAAGACCTTTGAAGAACTTTACAGCGATGCCTTCGACAAGGCTGTCCATTTTATGCAGAGTTATCTGGACGGCGTAGGCGAGTTGTCTTTACCCGGGGTCTCTCTCATGACCAATTTACCATTAATGGAGTACTGACTAACAAATTCGAGATGAAGGGAGGAAGATCGCATCCAGATCTGGAATGCGGTGATCATATGAAAGTTCTCGGAATAATCCTGGCAGGTGGACGAGGTGAGTACTTGAGTTCCCTTACGCAAGTTCGTACAAGTGCCGCACTACCGGTTTTCGGAAAGTACAGGTCCATCGATTTCACGCTCAGTAATATGATCAATGCCGGGGTATCGAAGGTTGGCATTATTACTCAATACAGCCCTAGAAGCCTAATGGACCACATAGGTTCCGGTAAAGAATGGGATCTTGACAGGAAACAGGGCGGTCTTTTCATTCTGCAGCCTTACTACTCACCGTATAATCCTTCCATGGGATACAAGGGAACTGCAGATGCTCTGTTCCAGAACATAGACATACTTCGGAGAGGGAACGAAGACTCGGTACTGATTGGTTCTGGAGATCATATTTTCAAGACTGACCTTACCAAGATATTCAGGTATCATCTCGATACGGCGGCCGACATAACCGTCCTAACAGGAAACAAGAATGGTGAATGTGGTATGAAAGGTATGGATAGAGTCATATGCAAGAACGGAAGAGTAATAAAGTGGATAGAGAAGGAAAATGCCTCTGAGAACCCTGGTGAGGGAGACTGCGTTGCTCTTGGTGTTTACTTCGTAAACAAGTTCCTCCTGCGAGAACTTCTCTACTCAGCGGTTCCCAACGGCTATAACGAGCTAGTTAAGGGTATTATCTCTCCTAATCTCTCTTCGCTAAATGTTAGAGAGTACAGATACAACGGGTATTGGCGGGATATCAAGCAGAGCAAGAAATGCTATTTCGAGACAAATCTCGATATCCTGGATCCTCAGATCAGACGAGAGTTGTTTTACGAGAACGGTAGAGTATTTACGAAACTAAAGGATCTCCCACCTCCGAAGATCACCGGAACGGCATCTATGAACAACTCAGTCATTGCAGATGGATGCGTAATTGGAGGAAGAATCGAAGATTCAGTCTTGTTCAGAGATACTAGAGTTATGGCAGGGGCAACCGTTAAGAACTCAGTTCTCCTTGAGGGCTGCCTCGTCGAAGAAGGCGCTTACATAGAAAACGTAATTATGGACAAGTACTGCACAGTTAGGCTTGGGAGAAGTTTCGTTGGTGAGAGCGAAGAGCCCACAGTGATCGAAAAACACGGCGTAATATAGGGCGGGTGATTGTATGGCCAAAAAAGTAGTAGCATTGATTCTAGCTGGCGGACAGGGTACAAGACTGGGATTACTAACCGATGAGGTTGCAAAGCCGGCGGTGCCTTTTGGAGGCAAGTACAGGATAATCGACTTTGCACTTAGTAACTGCGTGAATTCTGGAATCTACGCAGTTGGTGTGCTTACTCAATACAGGCCTCACATTCTCTCCAGGCATATCGGAATAGGTCGTCCTTGGGATCTTGACAGAAAGGATGGGGGGGTAGTCATTCTCCCGCCGTTCATCGCTCAGGGAGATTCAAACTGGTATAAGGGAACGGCAAATGCCGTATTCCAGAATATTGATTTTGTCGATGATTACGACCCAGAAATTGTTGTAATCCTTTCTGGCGACCACATCTACTCTATGGATTACAACGAAATGATCGATTATCATCTCTCGAAAGGTGCCACGGGAACAGTAGCATGTATGCGTGTTCCGCTGTCTGAAGCTAATAGATTCGGCATGATGATAACGGATTTTGAAAACAAAATAGTCGACTTTCAGGAGAAGCCTGAACAACCGAAGTCGGATCTTGCCTCTCTTGGGATTTACGTCTTTGACTGGAAGTTCCTTAGAGAAAGGTTAATCGAAGATGAAAAGGATCCCGAGAGTGACAATGATTTCGGGAAGAACATCTTGCCGAAGATCGTACATGATAACGCTGGAAGGCTTTTCGCTTTCGTCTTCGAAGGATACTGGAGAGACGTCGGTACGATCGAATCTCTCTGGGAAGCAAACATAGAGCTAACACGGCCTATTCCGCCGCTGAACCTCCACGATCCTTCCTGGAGGTTTTACACCCAAACGGAAGAGTATCTCCCCGCTTACGTCGGAACCAGTTCTCATGTCAGAAATTCCCTGATTAACGAAGGGGCAGAGATTTACGGTCGAGTAGAGAATTCAGTTATCTTCCAAGGCGTGCAGATCGGGGAAGGTTCGGTTGTTAAGAATTCTGTGATTATGACAAACTCCAAAATTGGAAGCAATGTGGTCATAGACAAGGGGATAATTGGAGAGAGAACGACAGTTAGAGATGGGGTGGTTGTTGGTTATGGAGACGAAGTGCCACACGAATCTCAACCACACATATATGATTCGGGTATTGTCGTTGTCGGATCGGACGTAATCATTCCCGAGAATCTTAAGATAGGTAGAAACAGCGCAGTTCTTAATCACGTTAAAGAGGAGGACTTCGAGGGAGATGTGGCAGGCGGCAAGACCATCTCGCCCAGAGAGTAAAGGCAAAGGAGTAGCTTCTTTTTCGTTGTTGATAGCTATACTGATAATCTGTACGACAATTGTTACATCGCTTGTTCCCTTAGAGACAATAATGAATGCGAGGCGCCTTGGTTCTTGGTATTTCAGACTGGCTCTCACTGTGAAATCGTTGTATCTTGCAGAGCCGGCCGAAACGGAGCTCAACGGTTTCCTGGTTACAAAAAGCTCAAAAACTGTCTCTTCAAACTGCGCAGAAATAGAAATAATCAATTACCATATAAGTGAAGGAGATAGGCACTTCGATTTCGAGCTAATTGGAGAAATCACCGATATTCCATAAGGAGGTATGAGTATGAAAAAAGTTCTTCTGATTACCCTTCTCTTGGTTATGGCAGTTTTTGTCATGGCTCAGAGACTTACGATTGTCCATATCAACGACACACATGGTCACATCTGGCCAGAGGGCGAGTTCGGCGGGCTTGCGGCCGTAGCCACTCTGGTCAACCAGGCTAGAGCGGAGAATCCCAACACTCTTTTCTTGCACGCAGGTGACATGAACACCGGTGTTCCAGAGTCGGACCTGCAGGATGCAGCTCCAGACATAGTTTCACTGAACCTTATGAGACTCGATGCGATGGCTATCGGAAATCACGAATTTGACAACGACGCATCGGTACTTGCTAAGCAGATGGACATTGCTAGCTTCCCGTTCCTCAGCGCCAATATCTACAAGGACGGAGAACCGGCCTTCCAGGAATACATTATCAAGGAAGTTGGCGGAATAAAGGTTGCAATAGTGGGATTCACTGCTCAGGAAACAGAGATTCTCGAATACCTTTATGCTAAGGACTACGAGTGGAGGGACGTAATAGAAGTAGCGAAGGAGATCATTCCCGAACTTGAAGCTCAGGCGGACATTATAATCGCGCTCACCCACATGGGAAGCAATCCGGTTCTTGCGGGCCCGAATTCCTGGGAGCTTGCCAAGGCGGTTGACGGAATCGATGTTATTGTTGACGGACACAGCCACACTTTCTATGAAAGACCTGAAATAATCAACGAAACAATTATCGTTTCTGCTGGAGAATGGGCAAAGAATGTGGGCAAGCTCGATCTGGAAATCGTCGACGGAACGGTAATCTTCGTTTCTTTCAGGAATCTTCCTGTCCTGGCAGAAGAGATAAAACCTGACTTCGCAGTGGCAACTGTTCTTGATTACTTCAAGAAGGCCGGAGGAGAAGCTCTTGGCATAGTTGTCGGTGAAACAACGATCAAGCTTGAGGGTGACAGGGGAGTAGTTAGAGCCCAAGACACAAACCTCGGTTACTTGATCTGTGACGCGATGGTGTGGAAGTCCGGAGCGGACCTTGCAATAACCAATTCCGGTGGTATCAGAGCTTCAATTCAGGCTGGTCCGATCACATATCGTGACATTCTTACAGTACTCCCGTTCGGAAATACACTTTACGTTGTTGATGTACCAGGGACAGCCCTCAGAGATCTTCTGGACTACACGGCAACCAGAGAACCAGGGCAGGGGGCGATGGCTCAGGTAAGCGGAGTAACTTATGTAATAGAGAATGGCCAGGCCAAGGATATTCTTGTGAACGGAGAACCCATTGATGACAATAAGGTGTACAAAGTTGCTACAAATAACTACCTTGCCTCTGGCGGTGACGGCTATACGGTCCTTGCAGGACTCTCCGGTTACGACACCGGATTCGTGCTGGCAGATGTAGTGGTTGAGTTCGTTGGAGAGATCAGCCCGATAACGGGTTACCAGGACAGCGGCAGAATCACCAGGAAATAGTTTTGATTTTCGTTAAGACTCAAACTATGTAATATAATAGGAGCGGAGCGATCCGCTCCTTTTGTTTGATAATATCAATCGCTTTTTCCATTTTGAGTCGCAGTCACTTTCATGATATTCGGGATCCCAGAAAGGCAAACATCTATTGATTAAGGTTGAGAGGTGATAACTAAATGAGGTTGCCTACCTTCAGAGGAGGGGTGCACCCGCCAGAGAAAAAAGAACTTTCCCAAGATTGTCAGCTAAGTGTTATACCGCCTCCTGAAAGGGTTTATGTTTTTCTTGCTAATCACGCCGGAGTCCCAGCAAAGCCTGTTGTAAGTATTGGAGACAGAGTCAGAACCGGCCAGCTCATTGCCGAAGCTGGCGGTTTCATTTCTGCAAATCTCCATTCTCCTCTAACAGGCGAGGTTAAAGAGATTGCCAAGTATTATCATCCCACTCTTGCAAAACCTGACGATGCGATAGTCATAGATAGGACCGGAGAAGATGAGTGGGACCTGCTTCAGCCAGCAAAACCATTCGATCAGTTTTTACCCGAAGAGATCGTGCAAAGGGTTAAGTCTGCAGGTATTGTTGGGCTCGGCGGCGCAATGTTTCCGACCAGCGTCAAACTGTCCCCTCCGAAGGATAAGAAAATCGATCTCCTTGTCATAAACGGCGCGGAGTGTGAACCTTACCTTACCATTGATTACAGGTTCATGCTCGAGCGTTCTGAGGGAGTAGTCAGGGGAATTCTCGCTTTGATGCGTGCACTAAACGTTGAAGAAGCTATCGTTGGAATTGAAGACAATAAGCCAAAGGCGATAGAGAAGATGAAAGAGGCGGTCCGATCAACTTCGATACAGGTGAAGACTCTAAGAACAAAATACCCACAGGGAGCCGAAAAGCAGTTAATATTCGCGCTGACGAAAAGAAAGGTTCCTTCAGGCGGGCTTCCCCTAGATGTAGGGGTTGTAGTCGATAATATTGGAACTGCATTCTCTGTCTATGAGGCAGTCGAACTTGGCCGCCCTCTTGTCGAAAGAGGCGTGACGATTACGGGTGAAGGAATCAAGAAACCCGTAAACGTGGTCTCGAGAATCGGGATAATGGCGGATGAGTTGATCAGATATGCTGGAGGCGCGCAGGAATCGGTGGAAAGGGCCATCTTCGGTGGTCCGATGATGGGAATGACGGTTCCCAAGACTGATGTACCTACGGTTAAAGGCACTTCCGGGATAACCCTGCTTCTCAGGAGCAAACCAACAGAAGAGTTTCCATGCATAAGATGCGGGAAATGCACTTTTGTTTGTCCAATGAACCTCCAACCCTTTCTCCTCAATCTCTACGGCACAAACAGATTGTACGACACTCAAGTGGAGAACGGCCTGCTAGATTGCATTGAGTGCGGTAGCTGTTCCTTCGCCTGTCCTGCAAAGATCGATCTAGTCAAGAACTTCAAACTGCATAAGAAGGTCTACAGGAGTTTGAAGGGAGGTGCGAAGAAGTGAAGCTCTCAATGATGGCAGCACCTCATCTAAGATCAGAAGACAACGTACGTAAGATAATGCTGGACGTTTTGATAGCGCTTTCTCCGGCCGCGGTTTGGGCAGTCGTTTCGTTCGGATTGAAGGCCCTCGCTCTTATCCTTGTGTGTACGTTAGGCGCAGAAGCTCTTGAATTCTTCGTGATGAGATTCGTAAGACGGAAAAAGAGCTTCAGACCCGATCTTAGCGGCTCCGTCACGGGATTGTTGCTTGCACTGAACCTTTCAGTATCTGTCGAGTGGTGGCAGGCACTGATAGGTGTCTTTGTTGCAATAGTAATCGCGAAGGCAGTATTTGGGGGTCTCGGAAAGAACTTCTTCAATCCCGCACTGGTGGGAAGGGTCTTTCTTCTTATCTCGTTCCCCGTTCAGATGACAACATGGTTCAATCCGTTCGATATGCAAACAACTGCAACGCCAATGGCCATTCTGAAACAGGGAGCACCAAGAGTCTTCTCTTTGCAAGAGATGTTTCTCGGTACAATCCCCGGCTCGATCGGGGAAGTCAGCGCTTTGCTGCTTCTATTGGGCTTTGGCTGGTTGTTGTTAAGGAAGAGAGTGGCACCGTTTATCCCCATTGCCTACATCGGAACGGTTGCGATAATGGCCTCGATATTCTATGCGGTGAATCCGGGCTTTGGTTCGCCTCTTTATCACATCTTTGGCGGCGGTCTTATGCTTGGAGCTCTGTTTATGGCAACAGATATGGTGACTAGCCCGATGTCTATCAAAGGGCACATTATCTTCGGAGTAGGCTGTGGAGCTGTGACTATGATCATCAGGTTATTCGGAGGTTATCCTGAAGGTGTCTCATTCGCAATTCTGGTGATGAATGCCTTCGTGCCTCTAATAGATATGGGGACCAAGCCCAAGATATTTGGAAAGCCAAAGAAGGTGAAGAGCAATGCGTGAATACTTGAAGACGGGCATTACTCTGATGGTAATTACTATTATCGCCGCACTGGTTCTTTCGGTAGTTTATACTGTCGTTAAGGAGCCCATCGCCAATGCGGAATTAGGCGCAAAACTAAAGGCTATCCGAGAAGTCCTCACAGATGCGGAGACTGGAGAGTTGCTTATAGCAGCAGAAAACATCCCTGAGACTGCCAGCGAACTGGCGGAGTTTGAATGGTTTCCCGCCGGATTCGACTCATCGGAAGGCATAATCTATACGGCAACAAGTTCACAGGGAAAGGTTGAAAGTCCTGCATACAAGTTTGTCAAGGAAGACGGCAGCGAAATATATGTAGCAATAGGAATCGCGGTCGGTTATGGCGGAGATGTTAAGTCGATGGCTGCCTTCGTCAGTGGACCAAACGGAGTTAGCCTTAACGCAATAAAAGTTCTCGAGTACTCGCAAGAGACCCCAGGACTTGGAGCCAATATTGCTAACGCTGCCGTCCAGCAGAGGTTCTTCCCTATAGCTAGTAAGGGCCTTGACAAGGGCGTAAGGGTTGACAAAGACGCAGGAGTAACTCCCTCAGGAGATCAGATAGAGATTAGAAAGCAAGAAGACGGAATAGTCACAGTAAGTGACGTGATGACTGGAGCGACGATAACTCCAAGAGCCGTCGCATTCTCACTAAATGCTATCTCCGAGTTCTTGGAAAAGGCAGGTGTTCGATAATGGCTGAATCTAAGTTCAAAGTCCTCACAAACGGAATCATCAAGCAGAATCCGATTTTCATTCAGGTTCTGGGAATGTGTCCGACTCTAGCCACTACGACTAGCGCTGAGAATGGTCTTGGCATGGGGCTAGCAACGACTGCCGTTCTAGCAATGTCGAACATTACGATCTCTCTCGTAAGGAAGTTCATTCCGGATAAGATCAGAATCCCTTCGTACATTGTGATAATTGCTTCCTTTGTAACTATGATCGATATGCTGATGCATGGTTTCATCTATGATCTCTGGAAGACTCTGGGATTGTTCATCCCTCTGATTGTGGTGAACTGTATCATTCTCGGTAGAGCAGAGGCCTTTGCTTCAAAGAACGGTGTCTTCAGATCCTTCCTGGATGGCCTCGGAATGGGACTTGGTTTTACCGCCTCTCTGGTCTTGCTGGGCTCAGTAAGAGAGTTTCTCGGTAATGGCTCAATCTTCAACTACCACCTTTCTGATGTGAAGATGTTTGCCATGATACTCCCTCCAGGTGCATTCATTGCTCTGGGAATGCTTGCCGCATTCTTCAACTACCTTGGAATAAAGCGTAGCAAACCTAAGAAGGCAGCAAAATGAGGAGGGTTGACTGATGGCTACCAGATTGGTTTTCATATTTCTTTCAGCAATTCTAATAAACAACTTCGTTCTATCCAGATTCCTAGGAATATGTCCGTTCCTCGGTGTTTCGAAGAAGACAGATACAGCGGTTGGAATGAGCATAGCCGTTACATTTGTAATGATCATGGCTTCAATAATCACATGGCTCTTGAACATCGCGCTTGACGCGCTCGGTATTCCTTTTCTTAGAACAATAGTGTTCATCCTGATTATCGCAACACTGGTGCAGTTTGTAGAAATCTTCCTGAAGAAGGCCAGTCCGTCACTTTATGATGCGCTGGGGATATTTCTTCCCCTAATAACTACTAATTGCGCAATTCTCGGTCTGGCGCTTCTAAATGTTCAGCAGAACTATACGCTGCTCGAGACAATAGTTAATGCCGCCGGCGCCGGACTTGGTTTCGCCCTCGCGCTAATTCTTTTCTCAACAATAAGAGAGAGAATGGAGCTCTCCGAGGTTCCGGAGCCCTTCAAGGGCACTGCCATTGCATTGATCACAGCCGGTTTGCTCTCGATGGCCTTCATGGGTTTCCAGGGCCTCGTGAAACTGTGAGGCGGTGTGTATGACAGTAGTCTATTCAGTTCTGTTTATGGCCATACTTGGCATAGGAGCAGGTGTCTTTCTTGCCTTTGCTTCAGCCAAATTCGCGGTAAAAAGCGACCCGAGAATTACACTCATAGAAGCGGCCTTGCCTGGGGTTAATTGTGGGGCTTGCGGCTTTCCCGGTTGTTCGGCCTTTGCAAAAGCTATCGCCGAAGCCAAAGCCCCGCTGGATGGATGTATTCCCGGCAAGCGATCCGGCGTACCGGAGAAACTCAAAGTAATAATGGATACGGATGCGGAGAGACTCACGGCTCTGTACGAAGAATCTGGAGAAGATCCGGAGAAGGCGCTTGAAAAGCTTCTTTCTTCTTCTGGAACTGAAGTAAAAGCAGCGCCGCCAAAACCAAAAAGGCCGACTCAGGAAGAAATCGATAGTTACAAGGGAAAACTGAAAGAGAATTCTAGAGCTGCTGTGGTCTTTGCGATTCTTCCAAACATAAACTGCGGAATCTGTGGATCACCCGGTTGTGCTGCCTTTGCCATAAAGGTCGCGAACAAGGAAGAGAACGCAGACAAGTGTGTCCCGGGCAAAAGACAGAACGTGCCCGAAAAAGTTGCGAAGATTATGGCGCTTTCCCAATCAGAGATTCAGAAGATAATTGAAGATACTTCTGGAGAATCGGCTGAGATAAAAAAGAAGTTTGAGTCATGAAAAAAAGGTTGGCTGTTCTTGGTTCTACCGGATCTATAGGATCACAGACACTCGAAATAGTAGATAAGATTGAAGAAATCGAAATTGTGGCCATTTCCTGTGGCCACAATTTCGTCTCTTTTTCTAAACAGCTTTCAGAATTTCATCCCAAGTTCGCCGCCACTCTTGAAAAAAATGAGGATCTAGTCGATTCCTTCCCGGAAACAACCTTCTTCCAAGGCGAAGAGGGAATAGAAACAATGCTCGAAAAGTCCCGACCGGATTATGTGATGCTTGCGGTCAGTGGAGCAGCCGGACTGAGATTCAGCCTTAAGGCGGCTGAAGTCTGCAGCAGACTATGTCTTGCGAACAAAGAGTCTATCGTTTGTGGAGGTAATCTTCTTCCGGACAGATGTGCCGACAGAGGGGTAGAGCTTATCCCGGTCGACTCAGAGCACAGCGGCCTCTTTCAGCTTCTTGACGGTACTGTTCGCCCTGAGAGAATCTTGATAACCGCATCTGGCGGCGCCCTGAGGGATTGGCCGAAAGAAAGGATTCACCAAGCAAGCCCTGAAGATGTCATGAAACACCCTGTTTGGTCTATGGGAAACAGGATAACCGTTGATAGCGCTTCAATGGTTAACAAGGGACTCGAAGTAATTGAAGCGAAATACCTCTTTGGATTCGAATCGAGTGAAATTGATACTTATATTTGTAGAAACAGTTTTGTTCATGCCGGTGTTGTGTACAATGATGGCGTTATGAAACTTCATGTGGGGCGCCCGGACATGCGAATTCCGATTGCATATTCTCTGACTTATCCAGTGCACCACCATCTTTTCGGAGAAGCGAGGATAGCCGGCATACCAATTGTCCTGGAAGAACTGCAGCAAGAGAGATTTCCCGCTCTGACACTTGCGAGAGAGATTTGTGGAACTGTCAGCAAGCAAATCGCTTATAATGCTGCAGATGAGATAGCAGTCGATGCTTTTATGAAGGGTAGGATGCCTTTTGGGAGCATTTACAATATAATTGAAAGGACGGTTGCCCGAACAGATGATCTAAATCCGGTCGATTACAGTCAAATTATCGAGATTGACGTTCTGGCAAGAAGATTGGCTCAAGAAGAGGTGAATAGATGTTATTAGCAATAGTGTACTTTCTTCTCATTCTAACGGGGATAGTGGTTGTTCATGAACTCGGTCACTACCTGTTCTCGAGGGTTTTTGGAGTGAGAGTTCTAGAATTCGCCATAGGAATGGGTCCAAAGCTCTGGTCAAAAAAAGGAAAGAAGACTACATTCAGGATAAACGCATTTCCAATTGGCGGTTACGTGAGACCTGCCGGAGAAGATCTAGATGTTATAGACTCCTCCGTTCCGGATAACGAGCAGATACAGAACAAGCCGGCCTGGCAGAGGTTCATTATCTATTTCGCCGGTCCGGCCTTCTCTGTGCTTCTGGGTTTTCTCATACTCTCTCTGGTGGCAGTAGTTTGGGGCTTTCAGGAAGTCAAGATCGACAAGGTCGAGCTTGGTTCTCCTGCAGCACTGTCCGGAATGCTTCCCGGAGATAGGATCGCCTCAGTAAATGGTAAGACTCTACTAGACAATACAAGACTTAGCGAAGCCGTTGTGAGGGGCGAGAAAATAGATCTAGTAGTTATTAGGGAAGGCAGAGAAGTCGAAATAACTCTAATCCCAGAAATGCTTCCTCAAGAGGCCTTCATAGTGATCGGCAATGTCTCAGGTGAATTTGGCGATGCTCTCTCTTCAATAAACGGAGCATCGTTCAACGGCGATTACGTTGGATACGGCGGCATACTATCTCCTGAGAGCACTATCAGACTTGGTTTTGCCGACGGTTCGAATCTTTCCGGCACGCTCCTGACTTATTCCCCTGCAGAGGAACGCTACGCAATGGGGATCTACTATGCAAACTTCAAACCGATAGTTGCAACTGATTTCGGCCAGTTCAGGAAGGGAGATGTTCTTGTCTCGGTAAACGGGATGACAACCGAGACAAGTTATGATCTTACAACCATGAGTCAGCTCCTCTCCTTGAAACCAAACGAACTTCTAATTCAGTTCACAGGAAGAGAGACTACCTTCGCTAGATACGGCTTCCCTGAAGAATTTGTCGTTACCCTGGAACGGGATGGACAGGTAGTTGACTTAACGATGACCAAGAACGAAATGATTGCTCTCGTGAGTGAGGTCGGTGCCTTTTCTCAGGGAAGCGATTACTGGTATCCAGATAGCCCGGTTGAGGCCGCAGTTCTCGGGGTTCAGTGGGCAAACGATCTCCTAATAACCATGGTGAAGGTTGTTGGCAGCCTCTTCACTGGAGGAGCGAACATCAACGAATTCACTGGTCCTATTGGACTGGTAACAATAGTTGACCAAGCAGTGAGCCTTGGGCCGAGGATAGTTCTTTTCCTCGCGGGCTTCATCTCGCTCAACCTCGGAGTGATAAACATGATTCCCTTCCCCGCGCTGGATGGTGGGAGGATGTTGCTCGCCTTGCTTGAGATAATTACCAGAAAGAGGCTGGATCCGAAGATTGAGGGGTTAATCAATGTGATTGGCTTCATGATACTCATGGGGTTCATGATCTATATTACGTTCATCGATATCGGCAGATGGTTATGAGTAGAACCGTAAGAGTTGGGAATGTCTTGGTCGGTGGCGGAAATCCGGTTTCGGTTCAGTCAATGACAAATACCAAGACAATCGACATTCCTGCAACTCTCGAGCAGATCGATAGGCTTACAGATGCCGGGTGTGATCTTGTAAGAGTCTCCGTTCCTGATTTTGAGTCAGCACAGGCCATCAAAGAGATTTGCTCATCAAGCAAAATCCCTGTAATTGCAGATATTCATTTTGATTACAGACTCGCAGTTGAGTCCGTAAAGAACGGTGCAGCAAAGGTAAGGATAAATCCGGGAAATATTGGTCAGGAATGGAAGGTCCGGGAGACAGTGAAGGTTGCTAAAGAATTCGGTGTTCCAATAAGAGTTGGTGCAAACTCTGGCTCTCTCGACCGAAGTTTTGGTTTGTACGACAAACCCATCGCTCTTGCAGAGAGCGCTCTTGCGCAAGTAAGAATACTTGAGAGTGCAGGGTTCGAGGACATTGTGATTTCTCTTAAGTCTTCATCGGTATCAGAGACTGTGAGTGCAAATGAATACCTGTTCGAGAAGACCGATTATCCGCTTCACCTTGGAGTTACAGAGGCAGGTTTCGGGCTTGATTCAACCGTAAAGTCTTCTATTGGTATTGGCACACTCTTGCTGAAAGGCATTGGAGACACCATAAGAGTATCGATGTCGGGAGACCCCGTTCAGGAGATCGAAGTAGGCTTGAGCATTCTTCGTTCACTTGGGCTAAGAAAGGGAGTTGACGTGATCTCCTGTCCGACGTGCGCAAGAGCCGAAATAGATGTTGAGTCTCTTGCAAGGAAAGTGAAGAGTTGGGTAGGGAATATCGAAGATGACATTTCTGTAGCCGTTATGGGATGCGTTGTAAACGGAATTGGGGAAGGAAAAGATGCGGACATTGGGATCGCCGGCACTGCATCCGGCGGAGTCATTTTTCTCAAGGGAGAGATAGTCGAGAAGGTGGAGAAGCGGAACCTTGAATCACGATTCCGACATTGGTTTGATGAACTCCTGTCGGGAGGTGATGGATGAAAGTCTCGATAATAGGAGCCGGTATGTTGGGGTCTTCGATCGCTTATGCACCTATGACAAAGGGTATTGCCGATGAAATTGTTGTCGTAGATGTAAATGACGAGCTCGCCAAAGGGCAAGCGATGGACTTGAGTCACGGTAATGCCTATGTTAGGCCTGTGAAGATACATGGAGGAGGTTATTCAGTTTCTTCCGATTCAGACATAGTGGTTATCACAGCCGGAAGACCACAGAAAGAAGGGGAGAGTTGTCTCCAGCTTTTAAAGAACAACGCAAAAATGGTTGAGAGAGCAGTCGATGAGTACTTTCATTCAGCAAAGAGCCGATTATTTTGGTCGTCTCGAATCCGGTAGACGTACTCACATGAGTTGCCTGGAAGACATCTGGCTTTCACAGGAGCAAAGTCATCGGTTCCAGTACTACCTTGGATACGGCAAGACTAAGACAGAGCATAGCCGACCACTGTGGACTTGACCCGAGAAACGTTCCGCATATGTTATTGGTGAACTCGGTGATAGTGAGATCGTTAGCTGGACGAATGTCGACATCGCAGGTATTCCGATAAAGGAGTTCTGCAGAAACTGCAAAGGGAACTGCGAAGACGCTCTGTTTGAGAGACTGTTTGAAGAGACACGAAGCGCTGCTTATCGTGTTATTGAAAAGAAGGGTTCAACATACTACGGAATAGGGCTTGCTGTATCAAAGGTGCTTTCCACTATTCCGAACGATCAACACTCAGTCCTTACAGTCTCATCTGACACAGGGAATTTGAAGGTATGCAGGATGTGCCTTTCAGCGTTCCCAGTATTCTAGGGAGAAGTGGAGTAGAAAGAATACTGCATGTTGGACTTTCAGAAGAGGAAATTCAGGGACTTTCGAAATCAACAGGCGTTATCACCGATGCAGTAGAAAGCCTAAAGGGATAAGGAGGGATTAGCGTGAAGAAAGTACTGCTTATTGCGATTATTGCTCTCAGTGTTTCTCTTATTGCCACGTCAGTCGCTTATGACCCTCAGGGACTTATGTTCCTGAACAGGTCAGGAGCTAGCATCAATGTAAACGTAAGCTTGAACAAGGGTACCGGATCAACTTACTACGGTGGCGAGTCGCTCGGATTGTCTTTCTCCGTTGACAGAAGCGCCTATGTGGCTGTTCTGGATATCGATCAGTCGGGGCAGGTCCAGGTTCTCTTTCCAAATGTCTACGATCAGGACAACTACGTCCAGGGTGGAAGGACCTACACTCTACCGACGGATAAGGCGACCACAAAATACAATCTGCAGGTCGAATCAAACAGAGGAAGAGAGACGATAGTAGTCGTTGCATCGACTTCTCCCCTGAATTTCTTAGGGAATGTGTTTTCTCTGTTCGATAGATATCCATTCCCATATTTGGGTCAGAACGTGAACAATTTGTCGATTGCGATTAACCCTGTCTTCAACACAAGCTGGGGGATAGGTTACACTTACTTCTACAACAGCTATGTGCCTTTCACGGTTAGGACTACAATCAGTGCAGACAGAAAGGATGCAAATGTCTATGTCGATGGAATATTCATGGGAAAATCACCGGTCACGACAACTTTGGAGGCCGGTATGCACTCGGTATACATCTACACAGACAGGAACCTCGTATACGGACCGGCAACAATAAACGTGCAACCTGGTTCAAGTAACTTTCAGTTCTCGCTCTTGCCAAATTACATTTACGGTTATCTGGAAGTTACATCGATCCCCGATGGTCAGGTTTATGTGGATGGACAGTATGCCGGTGACACACCTTACAGAGATTTTGAGAAGGTTGGAAGCCATACGGTAACGGTCTCCAAGTGGGGTTACCACGATGCGAAGCAAAATGTCTACATCAACAGAGACATGACGACTTCGGTCGATTTTAGATTAACTGAGAAGACAGAGCAAGAGAAGAAAACGGACAACATCATACTCTTCTCGATAATCGGAGTGCTGATCGCGGGAATTGTACTCGCAATAGTACTTGGCGCAGCCGACTAAGAGTGTCCCGAAAGGGATAGTTCTTTCTTTGATGAAGCAGAAGTCAAAGGCATACGTCAACTTACTACTCGTTGTTGCATTCTGGGGACTGACCTTTCCAGTTCAGAAGAACATACTGGAAGGGCTTTCCCCGGTTTTCTATAATGCTCTTCGCTTTTCATTTGCTCTCTTGCTACTCATTCCCATAAGGAAGAAGCTGGGAATAAGGCTTTCGAGAAAAAGCTTCACTCAGGGACTGATTCTCGGGCTCTTTCTTTCGGGCGGTTATGTGTTTCAAACCTGGGGACTTGTTCACACCACAGCATCGAAAAGCGCCTTTATTACCGCTCTCTACGTTGGGCTTGTAGCGATAATCGGCCCGGTTGTGGAAAAGCGAATTCCCAACAGGTATCAGATTCTTGCGCTCGCTGTGTCTCTCGTCGGACTCTACTTTTTGACGACGCCGGAAGCCGGTTTCAACTTTGGCGACTTGCTTACAACCCTTTGTGCAATCTCTTTTGCTCTGCATGTAGTATTCATCTCGTATTTCACAGAAAGAGAAGACTCAGGAGAGATGGAGCTGCTGGTCCCTCAATTTGTGGTAGTCATTATCGTTAATCTGGTTCTCATTCCTTTTGTCGATGGCGGGGTACGGGTAAGCGGATCTATAGTCACTGTCGCTCTCTTCTCGGCGGTATTCGCTACTATCTTCGCCGTGGCAGTACAGCTGAGATTCCAGAGATTTCTCGGATCAGTTGGCGCATCACTTATCTATGTTGGCGAACCGGCATTTGCTTTGTTCTTCGCGATGATAATACTGAGAGAGATTCCGGGTAAAATGGAGGTAATAGGGTTGCTGCTTATGACGGCAGGTATGATATTCGGTGGGACTTCGTCGTACATGTTAAGAGATAGAGGAGTGAAGAAGTGAAGGGAAGGATCTTAGCTGTAGAAGATGATGTACATATTGCGAAACTGTTCCGCATGGAGTTAAGCCACGAGGGGTATGAAATAGAAGTCTTGGGTGATGGGAAGGAAGCACTGAAGTATCTTGAGAAGGAACTTCCTGATCTTCTGATTCTCGACGTCATGCTTCCGGGAATCGACGGCTTCTCGGTACTCGAAGAGATCAGGGAGTATGTTTCGACCGACCTACCCGTAATCATGCTTACAGCAAGAGGCGAAGTGAAGGACCGTGTACGCGGCCTGAAGAGCGGTGCAGACGACTATTTGCCTAAACCGTTTGCTATTGAGGAGCTTCTAGCTAGAATCGAAGCTATTCTCCGGAGAAAGGGAAAAGGGGAAAGAATAAGCTACCATGAGATAACCCTTGACCTTCAGTCGCGAGAAGCCACCCTAGGAGGGGAAGAACTTCAGTTGAGCAAAACTGAGTTCGATCTTCTGGCTGTCTTGCTGTCAAATGCCGGAATTGTCATGTCGAAAGATAGATTGCTTGAAAAGGTCTGGGGAAGCGAAGACTGGGGTAATCCAAACGTTGTTGAAGTTTATATCAATTACCTTCGCAAGAAATTGGGAAAGAGCGGCGAAATAATCAAGACGGTAAGGGGATCTGGCTACGTTGTCAGATAAGAAGCTTTCGACTGCGACGCAGGTAGCCATCTACTCGGTAGTACTTGTTGTCTTCATACTATGTGTCTCCGCCCTGTTCGTGTACGGAGTTTCGGAAAATGTTTTCATACGCAATTACTCTGCAGAGATGCGGAGGATCTTCATGGATTCTCCTATGGGTAAGGGTTACAGGTTTGGGATGGGCAGAATGTCAATTGGCAGAGGAACTACTGAATTCTATGTAAGAGTCGACGACACTGTGGTCCAGAATCCTACAGAGCTAGCTTTTGTGCCGGATGTAGATGGATACGTCCGCACGAGATTGGAGGGAAGCTCTTATCTTTTTTACGGCTTTTGGAACGGCGATGAGAAGGTTATCCTAGGCGCGAGAATGGATGACCTGGATTTCTTCCTCGAGAGTCTGTCGACCACTCTTCTTCTATCGCTGTTCGTTGGAATAGTACTTTCGGTAATTGGCGGATTCCTTCTTGGAAGTAGAGTTTCCAAACCGCTTAAGGAAACCTCGCGCCTGCTGAAAGAGATAACTCTGGACGACCTTTCAAGGAGGCTCGAGAGTGATCCAAAAACCTCCGAACTCGCTGAAATGAAAGAGGATCTCAACAGAGCCTTAGACAGAATTCAGGACGGATACAGCAGGCAGGAACAGTTTTCCTCAGACATCGCACATGAAATTCGTTCTCCTCTCACCGCGATCCTCGGCTTCTCGAGACTGATTCAGCGCTGGGGATCTCAAGATCCCGAAGTTGTAAAAGAAGCTGCTGACAGTATTTACGATACTGCCGCCAAAATGATGACTATCACCGAGTCCTTGCTATTCCTCTCGCGACCCAGCATGGAAATCCAGGTAACGAGTTTCAATCTACGGGAGCTTATACATGAACTCATACTGGGAACTCCTTCATTCCAATCGGTCGAATTCAAGGTTGATGTTCCGAACATTGAAGTCGAAACGGACAAAGTCCTCCTTAAGATTGTTCTTAAAGTGCTCGTGGAGAATGCAGTGAAGTTCGGCGGCGATCACCCAATAGAGATCACATTCTCAGATGGTGCACTTAATGTTAGAGACTATGGAAAAGGGATAAATGAAGACGAATTAGACAAGGTGTTTGACAGGTTCTACAGAAGCGACACTTCAAGAGGTGGGGAAGGTCACGGGCTAGGTCTTTCGATTGCCGGCAAGATATGCAAAGTTCTTAGGCTCTCAATCAATGCAGAGAACTGTAAAGATGGAGGGGCAGTGTTCAGAGTGAAGGAGTTGAGATGAAGCTCATTTTGTCAGCTATAGAACTCGCGATAATGTGGATCGTAATCCCCATTCTTCTTTTCGGCGGAGCGCCTTTTTCTTCACCAGTAGCGATTACCGTCATCGCATCAGTAATTATCGCAGGATCACTTCTTTTGTCCGTGTACTCTGCGCTGGTCGTCTTTTACTGGTCTGGAAGACTTCCAACCACTTCTTTTGGACCGGAAACTACAGTTCAGAGTGGTCCTTATAGATTTGTTCGCCATCCGTTTAACGCAGGTTTCATTCTCTTCCTTTTCGGCATGGGATTCCTCTGTGGCGATTACTGGAGAGTGCTATATGTATCCGTAATCGGTGCATTGGCCGTTATTTACTCGTTGCTTCAAGAATACCTTACATCTAAGAGAGTAACTGGCTACAGCGCGTACAAAGAAAAACTTCCGTTCATGATTCCTAAAGCTGGAAAGCAAATTCCCTTTGACAAATCAACATCTATCCCCTGGCAGTTCATTGTGGCTTCCTTCGTTGTGAAGCTGGTGATTCTTTTCATCTTGCCTTCTAAAGTGAAGAACACAAAAGTCTTGCGAGATAGAAGGCCATTTGTAATCGCATTGGCGCACCAAACGCATTTTGACGGCCCCTTGATTTTCTACTCCACGTGGCGTTACATTAGATTCGTCGCCACTGCAATCTATGTCGACAGATTGGGCTTGTTGGGTTGGCTGGCAGTAATTCCGGTAAGACGATACGCCGTCGATACGTCTGCAATTCGACAGATGCTTTCCACCATAAGACAGGGAGTCCCTCTCGGAATTGCACCGGAGGCGGCAAGATCGTGGGATGGTAGACCTCTTCACACAAAAAAGGAGATATGGAAACTCTTCAGGATGTTGAAAATACCCATAATCCCTGTGAAGTTCTTCGGAGTTCAGCGGCTTTGGCCAAGATGGTCGAAAACATTCTCTATTGGTACTTCGACTGTTGAATTCGGAAACCCCATTGAAGCAGATGATCCTCAACTTGAAGAGAAGGTCATGAACTTCTTGGGCAAAGAAGATCCCACCTTCAAACTCCCATACAGAAACTACAAGCATATAGAGAAGTTAATCTGGCGCTGCCCTAGTTGTGGAGCAATCGCATCAATTAAGAGCTTCAGATCGGGGTTCTCCTGTTCCTCTTGTGGAAAGAGCTGGACGAAACCAACTGTGAATGAAGTCATTCAGCTGCACGACAAGATAATGCCGGGAAACATGGGTCTTTCCTTCCCGATTAAAGATGAAGTAGTCTTTAACGGAAAGAGTGTGAAGGCAAAGATGTACGAAGACCATGCCATAATTGGCGACTACAGGCTTGACTACAACGTGATAAAAAACTCCAGTATAGAAAAAAGCATCGAGCCTGTCTTCGGAATCGGAAGCGAAATGGTAAGCTTCATTTCAACAACCAGTGCTCTCAAGTGGCAGGAAATCGTTGACTTCCAGATTAAATTCAGGCTCAAGAGGGAGAACTACCACACCGATCTTTGGGGATGACTCCCGTGGTGCTAATTGACGAAGGGGGATCAGAGGTAAGAGGAATGAGGCTTGAGGTAAGAAGATCAAGATCTCTTCGCTCTTCCGACCTCTTGCCTCTGACCTCAGGCTCTTCCCAAGGACGGGTCCATGATCTGGGACGAAGGACTAAGGACGACTCTTCACAGCGTACAGCGGAACTTCTGGTGTACAGCGGCTCTTCAGGGCGAGATCCCGATCAGTTTCATATCGGGATGACCAAAGAGGAGAATACATATGATGTCTCTGTTAACAGAGATCAGGGGGTCCTTGATTCTTAGCACGCAGCGGTTTTTCTTCGTCAGCAGAAGAGACTATCATCCTGTGAATGGTTCTGCACAGGACCTCGCTCTTCAAAACTCGGTTCTGATGACCCGCTTCAATAACCCGCTCCTCCTAACCCGATTTACATAACCCGTTCCTAAGGGTGGTTCTTTGCCCGCGAAGCGGAACTGGCCACCGAAGGTGACTGGCCTCTGCCGGAGGCAGAGACTGGCCAGGCGGAGCCTGACTGGCTTTCTAATCGCCTCCTGCCAAATGCAGCATCACTTCTGCTCTTGCAAGACCCTAGACCCTAGACCCACAACCCCAAACCCCGCTCTTTTGTTTCCCCTCTTAATTAGATTGCCTACTTCCATTTACTGAGATTTGTTTTTTCTTTCTAGTTGAAGCCACAAGGTTGTAGTAAAATAGTACTGTTTCGAAACATTCTTTGGAATCCTCTATTATCTTCGGTAAAGCATTCTCACGGTCAGGGGGCAGTCATTCGTCCGGCAGACAACAGTGCTGGCCAACCTAATTGGAGGTGGATCTATTGAACTGGAAGAGAAGAATTCCTGCAGTTGTCATCGTCCTGATTCTCGCTAGTCTAATCCCTGCAATGGCATTCGGAAAGACCTCGATTCATGAACTCGTTATTTTGGGAACAACGGATCTTCACGGCTACGTTATGCCTTACGACTACCTGACCGTTCAGGAAGTCGAGGATTACGGAGCAGCAAAGACTTACACTCTTATCAAATGGGCAAGAGAGATCTATAGCAACACCCTGTTGATCGACACTGGCGATGCCATTCAAGGAAGCGTTCTCGCAGAGCGTGAGGCAAGAATCGATCCAATCAAAATGGGAGACACTCCCTCGATAATCAAAGCCATGAATATCATGGACTATGACGTGGTTGGAATTGGAAATCACGAATTCAATTTCGGTCTTGAGTATCTGGACCTGGCGATAGCATCTGCGGATTTTCCAATGATTAGCGCAAATCTTTACAACGTAGACACCGAAGAACTCAGGTACGATCCTTACGTGATACTGGAAAGAGAAGTCGATGGAATTCCAATCAAGATTGGCGTTATAGCCTTTCTCCCTCCAGAAATAATGATGTGGGACAGAGTCCTCCTGGAAGGGAGAGTCTATGCTGAACCTATAGTCGATGCAGCTGCGAAGTACATTCCCAAACTTCAGGAGGAAGGTGTTGACCTCGTCATAGTCTCGCTTCACCAGGGAAGCTCAGACGCTGAAGCTATACTCGAAAACGTCGAAGGAATAGATGCAATTATCATGGGTCATAGTCACGGAAGAATTGCCGAAAAAATCGATGGAGTCCCCGTTACCATGGCTGGCAGCTGGGGAAACTCCCTTGGTCTAATCCATTTCCAGCTTCTCAACAGAGACGGAAAATGGGAAGTCTTCTCCTCGTTCCCGCAGCTTTGGTACGTGGATGAAACGATAGAAGCCGCTTCCGAAATAGTTGAGGCTGTGAAGGAACAGCATGAGGCAACTATTGATTATGTTATGGCTCCTGTAGGAATTACAACAGTACCGATCACGGGATACTTCAGCAGAGTAATCGATAACGAAGTAACTCAGCTTGTCAACGAAGCCCAGCTATGGTACGCGAGAGACTACTTCAAAGGCACGGAATTTGAAGGAATGCCTTTGCTTTCGGCTGCAGCGCCCTTCAGAACGAGCACCAATGTGGAAGCTGGCGACATAAGGATAATGAATGCGGCCGACATCTACATCTACTCGAACACTCTACACGTCGTGAGAGTGAACGGCATCGAACTCAAGGGTTGGCTGGAAAAGTGTGCCGAAAACTTCAACCAGATCGATCCAAGCAGTACTGAGGACCAGAACCTTCTGGCACGTTTCTCATCCTATAACTTCGACATTATCGAAGGAATCAATTATCAGATCGATGTTCGAAACCCGGTTGGGCAGAGAATTGTAAACCTTACTTATGAAGGCGAAGAAATCGAAGATGATATGGAGTTCCTCGTCGTGACCAACAACTACCGCGCAGGTGGTGGCGGCTATCATCTAGTAGATGCCGACATCGTTCTCTCTTCAACAGTCGAGAATCGAAGCGTGATTATCGATTACATAATTGAACAGGGCACGATAACTCCAACTCCGTCTTACAACTGGTCGATAGCTCCTTTCGAAGCGGCCGGTAGAATCACCTTCACATCCAATCAGGAAGCGGCCTCACTCATAGACGAGCTCGGAATAAAAGGAATCAAATACATCGGAGACCGACTCTTCGAAGTAGATTTCGTAGAGCTGGCAGAAAACGTTCCACAGACAGTCTCTAACTAGAATCACTTGCGTGAGCAAAACCGGAGGTAAATATGCCTCCGGTTTTTTGTCATTCACTTACATATTCTCGAAGCTAATATTGATGAGTAGACAGAGAATCCGCGCTTTCGCGGCCAACGCATGTTGAGCAAGACAAAATACTTTGCATGGGCATTCCTTTCATCTCGCACACCCAGTCCCGAGCAGATCGGTAGTTAGTGAGATTCGACTTAGCGCTTTATTCGAGATATCTGCTCCGCTCAATGAGACTTAAATGATCAGTCCGAAGGATCAGATTCCGCTTCCTTTGCAAATGAACTCCGATTATTCTTCATCCTACGTCCACCTTCTTAACTCGATTGGCAATCCCACTCTTTGTACAGATTCACATCGTGCCAGGGAGGCGACAGGCAATAGATCCTTTGCAGCATCACAACCAGTGATTTTGAGCCCTTTTTCTGAGATCTCAATCCTGAGTTCGAAGAAGATAATCCGGCTTACCACTCTAGGGATACTTGAAATCCACGAACGCATGAGTTTGGTAAATGGGGCCATGATTCAAATCCACCCTTTTCTGTCACTAGATCGAATCTTCAGCATTGCGCTTGTCGATGCTGATGTTCGAGTTACTGGTTTTCATAGTTATGAGGAGGCCGTTGCCTCCATTGAGTGTTCCTCTCAAGCTAGTTGAACTCGAACTGATTACGCCTACGGTAAGCCCCTTCAAATTGACGGTTCCATTGGTTGTGGATGCGCTTATCTCTGCACGAATCGAGTCATCTAAAAAGATTCCTATACTTCCATTAGTTGACAGGAATTCAAGAACACCGAAATCTGGAAGAATAGCGTCGCAGACAATCTTCGCGTTTGAGGTTTCAAAACTATTGCTATCACCGATAAGAGTGACCTCAGTGACTGTAATTGCTCCGTTCGTGGAATTCGCCGAAACACTGAGAGTTCCCCTTTCGATTGTTATCGGAGCATTACTTGTCTCAATAATGAGGGTTCCAGATATTCCCTTTCCTTCAAACGCACCGTTGGTGGATCTAAGTTCCATGACTCCGGCGCATTCCTCGACAAAAATGGGCGAATTAGAGGTTTCAAGTGTCATGTTTCCCGAGACGGAGATCAGCTCCAAACCTCCATTGCTGCTTCTGCCTCTTATTGAGGCATTAAGTGATTTGAAAACCATTGCGCCGTTGCTTGTATTCACTAAAATATCTTCCACCGTTTCCGACGGGATATTCATATAAATTGTTGTCGCCTGCCCCATGAATTCATTCGTTTGCGATAATCTGGGAACAATCACAGTGAGCTTACCATCTGCTGCGTTGATGTTCGGCCTAGTCTCTTCAAGATACTCTTCTTTGAGATCTTCGTCAGCAACTCTAATTGAACGCTCTACCTTGATTTCAACATAATCTCTATCCCAGCCGACTACTTCGACCTTACCGTTCTGGCTGTCGATTTCCAATGAGTTTATCTTCTCGGTGATCGTCACCGAGAAGTCTTCGTTAAACTTCATTCCTGTGAATGACCTGCCAGAACCAAAACTGAAGCCCATGATTTCGGGCCGGATTATCACTGCTGCACCTATCAAAAGAATCCCTATTCCAAGCAAAAGTCCCGCAAGGGCCAGCCCTCTCTTTCTGTTGCTTTCTCTCATTTCATCACTCCCATTAGTACATCGCTGCCAATCAACTCTCGACAAAATACCACCAAACAAAAGAATTTTCAAGTCAAAAATCCTCTTTACGCACGGAATAGAATCAAAGACGTCCTCCGTAAGCCGCCCAAGAGCAAGGATCCGTTCGCCGAAAAGAGCAACTGAGAAAGTGTGATGTCAAGAGGTTAACCATGCTCACGAGAAGGCGAGAGAGAAGCAAGTCGGCGCACGCGGGGCAAGAAACGCTTTTCGCTGATCGCTGAACGCTGGGAAGAGGATAAAAGACGTCCTTGGTCCTTCGTTCGTCCCAGAGCGTGGACCCGTCCTTCGACAGGGTCAAGGGACAGATCCCGGGATAACCGCAGAGTAAATTGTCTCTTTTCGCCACACTCCAAACTCCAGACACGAGGCACCCTAAAAACTCCGTCATGCCGCACCTTGATGCTGCATCTTGTTTTTGGTTATAACGAGATGTTCGTATTTGGCGCGAGTACATGATTAGATCCAGAATAAACGATCTACAAGATGACAGTGTTAGTCGTTCCTAAAGCAGCAGGCATTTCCTTGCCCGAAATCAGTGATTCAAGGGAACAAGAGAACTGAACGGTAATGGCACGTCTCTAAAATGGTCCGCAAAACGGTATTCGAATTTCTTGGTTCTCTACAGCCAACAATCTAGTACTCAGTAAATCTAGTGGGTTCAAGAGACGGCTCGTCGTGAGTAGAGACATTGTAAGAGCATACAATACTCAATCGGAGAAAAGAGAGTTTCAAATCCTGAGGATGTCGAAATCCACGTAATGTAGTTTTTTATCTTCTATTTACTAGAAAAATGAACTTCTCGAAGACATTAAGCCCAACTGATGACTGCTTGTTATATGATTGCGATGAGGAAGCTTAACACACCTTTGGATCATAAAGAACTATTCCAAATGATCATTCACTGTTCATCCGCTTTAGAACGTTAAAGGAGGAATTAAATGACTGAGAAGAAGTACTCGATTGAAGAACTTATGGAGAACGAGACCATTGCGTCATTCACGGTATCACCCGATTCAAGAAGAATTCTTTACTCTTCAGACAAAACGGGCAACTACAACATCTTTGAACTAGATCAGGAGAAGGGAAAGCACAGGCAGATAACATCACTCACCGAAAACGCATTGGTATCTCACGTCTACAAAGATGGGAGCTTCATTTTTGCAATGGATAAGGGCGGCGATGAACTACATCATCTTTATCTAGGAACAGAAGAGAAAATCAAAGATCTGACCCCTTTCGAGAAGACCAAGTCAGGATTTCACGTCTCCGTTGGCAATAGTGTTTACTACTACTCTAACAAGATTGATAGAAGTAGATTCGATCTATATCGGTTTGAAAAGGCTGATCTAGCAGGTGAGCTGGTCTTCGAAAACAAAGACTTGTATGAACTGGGTCCAATTTCGGATAATGAAAGGTTTCTCGCTCTTCATTAGCCCGAGACTGCAAACAACTCGAATGTATATCTCCACGACTTGCTAAGCGGAGATACAACACTTCTGTCCCCCCATGAAGGAGAAGCTAATTTCAAACCTCTCTTCTTCTCAAAAGATTCGATGAAGCTTTACTGTCTATCGGACATTGAAGGGGAATTCATGACGCTTTGGATAACGGATATTGAAAGCAAAGGGCGTGAAGAGATCCTTGCCTTTAGTTGGGACATAATCGACGGGAGAATATCGGAAGACGGGAGAAGTGCTGTGCTTATCGTCAATAGAGACGGTTTTTCCGAACTCCACATAATCGATACAAAAGACAATTCCCCCAAGATGTCTCCCGTAGAGACGGGTGGTGTAGTATACGATCAATGCTTCAGCAAGGATAGCCGCTTCCTGTACTATCTTTGTGACTCAGCAATCTCCTCTCCTAATATTTTCATGATAGACCTCAATACAAAGGAGACAGAGCAGCTCACTGATTCCATGAGCGAAGGGGTGAACAGTAATGACCTCTCTGAAGCAAAGGTACTCCGCTTTATTTCGTACGACGGTCTCCAAGTGCCTGGGATTTTCTATCCGCCCAGAAATGTTCTGCCGAACGAGAAAGCGCCTGCGATTGTATGGGTTCACGGAGGACCGGGAGGTCAGTCTCTGCCAAGATACAGTCCTGAGATCCAGTTCATTGCAAATCATGGATATGCTATCTATGCAGTCAATAATAGAGGAAGCTCCGGCTACGGAAAGAGCTTCTTCAAAGCAGCAGATCACAAACACGGAGAAGCGGATCTGGATGATTGCGTAGCCGCCGCCAAGTATTTGGCCACCCTTGATTTTATCGACGAAGAAAGAATAGGAATAAATGGTGGAAGTTACGGTGGATTCATGGTTCTTGCGGCACTTGCTTTCAGGCCAAAGGAGTTCAAGGTTGGTACAGATTTTTTCGGTGTCTCGAACTGGGTGAGAACTCTCAAAGAAGTGCCAGCTTGGTGGAAGATCGTTAAAGATCTCCTTTACAGGAAAATCGGAAACCCATTCACCGAGGAAGAATACCTCAAGAGCATTTCCCCTCTCTTTCACGCCGACAAAATAGAGAGGCCTCTTCTAGTCCTTCAAGGAGTAAATGATCCAAGAGTACTTAAGATAGAATCAGATGAGATAGTTGAGCGACTAAAAGAACGTGGGGTTCCGGTTGAGTATGTAGTGTTCGATGATGAGGGCCATGGATTTAAGAAGAAGGCAAATAGGATAAGAGGTGCAAATGCGATGCTAGCCTTTCTTGACAAGTACTTGCGCTAGAGACATTCAGTACTGGTATTGGTGAGGGAGAGAACTCGATTCAGCCTCGAAAAGACGAGAACGTAGTATATCGTGATGATTCACGGAAGAGTTGTAAAGAGTTTCGCATACCGTTTGATATGAAGAGATGTAACAAGAGCTGTTCGTCATTGATCATTCGTTCCCAGATATTGTCAAAAAAACGATAAAGGAGTCCCTAATAAACTATCGCCGAAAATGCCGTTCTTCTGATAGCCTGGCACAGCATTGAGTTAATCTAGTGATGTTTTTTCGAATTGTGCAGGTTGTGCTCCAAAGAACTGCTATTTGCTGACACTGAACTTCCGTGAACGGAGAGATCTTCGATCCTTCAGGTTATAAGTAAGACTGTCAGCGGAAAAAACAAGGGTGCCAGAAGCATCCTCAGTTTGGCACCAGAATCTGTAAGTTGGAATCGTGAGAATAATCAATTGCTCCTTGAGTTCAATGTCCAGTCTAGCTTCTTTCTTAAGAAGCTGCGGGGGCAGAATTCGTAATCCTTCTATTGAATTAGTTCGTCTGAGCCCAATGGAAACAAGGCAGTTTAATGAATTAACAGAAAGCCAATTCTTCCTCAAGTTGAAATACTTGTAGAAATTCGATCTTATGTCTTTCTCGACTAAGAGTATGGCCTATGTCGATCTACAGAAAATGCTTAACTGCGAATCGGCATCGCATCCAAGCACGGTCTTCCCCAGCTCTGAGTTCTTCTGTCTTCCAGCTTGATTTAAAATCTTGTTCTTATGTTGCTACACGGCAACCTGTAATCTCAAGTCTTCTGGGCCTTATTGGTTACTCTAAATGGTGAGTTTAGAGCGCCAATATCAGTCCGCCCTCTCCAGCATATGTGGCAATCGCAGGACCCATCTTTCCGATTATTACTTCGGAATCTCGGACACGTTTCCTAATTTCCGAAGCGAAGAACTCAGCGTCTTTGAGATTATCCACGTGAGTTATGCCAAAGATCTTCTTCCCGGTCTTTGAGGAAGCTTCTATTAACTCAATTATCGCTTCTCTAAATCTCCTGCTTCCTCTTACCTTCTTAAGGAGCTTAACTTCGCCATTTATACCGTGCAGGATAATCTTCATGTTCAAAATGTTAACCAGGCTACCTTGAAATTTGCTCAGACGGCCGCCTTTGACAATATTCTCCACTGTCGAAAGAGGGATGATAATCTTCACGTTTTCTCGGTACTCCTCCAGCGCTTCGACTATTTCGTCCAACTCAGCGCCCGATTCAGCCATTCTAGCGGCTATCAGCACCTGGATGCCATGTGAAATCGAACCTGCAAGAGAATCGAATACGATCGCCTTGCCCCCGCTCATTTCGGCGCCGAGGATCGCTGATTGATGGGCACCGCTGAGTTTTGATGAAATAGTAATGCAAAGTGGAGTTTCACCCTTCTTCTGAATATCCTCAAAGATCTCAGCAAAATCGGCCGGCGAAGGCTGAGAAGTCTTTGGAAGCTCCCGGGATTTGCCCATTAATCGCCAGAATTCCTCTGGAGTGATGTCGATATCTTCCTTGAAAGTCATATCATCAACGGAAATGTTGAGAGAGGCAAAGGGAATACCATACTTCTTCAACGTTTCAACCGGCAGATCACATGAGCTGTCCGTCACTATCCTGACCACCGTATCCCTCCTCTGTGTTCATATAATAAGATTATATGTCATTACGAGTCCAGAGCAATGTTTGGGCAGAAAGTCGTCCAATACTTGAAACCATTTTGGTGGAAAATTGTCTCTAAAAACTACCGAATATCTAATTCTAAAAGAAAAGGGCGGATTGTCCGCCCTGTTGAATCCTATTTACTATTCAATCTATCTGCCAGATGCAATCTCGTTGAACCTTTCGACATCGAGTATTTCTGGAGTATAGCTACCTGCGAGTCTCTCATACTGCCTGAGGAATGCCCTGAGGTGGTTCTCAGAACCTCTAAGCAGATTCTCGTATACAGTCGCAGTTCTCGAGTCTATATCTCCCTCAAGCAATTCTTCCAGGTCCTTAATATCTATCTCTTCTATCAGAAGACCAACTTTTACCGCATCCAGAAGAGACTTACTTCCACTCTCGATGAGTTCATCATAAAGCTCCTGAAGCGTCGCATTGGTGAAGACTCCAACCTCATTTTCGCCCACGGGATCTAACATGCCAAAATCACCGATCAGAGAAAGAACTGCTTCTGTATGAGTCTGTTCGCTTCTAGCTATGTTACTGAAGACATTCAATCCCCATATTTCATAGAGTTCGGTATAGACGTCGTGAGCTAGTTTTTCTTCTTCTCTCATGAAAGCAATTCCATCTTCCTCAGTCATTAAGCTGCTGGCCAGTGTCATTGAACTGAAAATCAAAACTATCGCTATTGCATATAATACTCTCTTCATTATTTTCTACCTCCGTTTTTTGGATCTTGAATAGATGTTAACCTGCGTGGCTTAAAATCTCCTGAGAATCTGGAGATCGCTCGAAGGTCAATCCTATTGGCTTTATCTTCCCTTTTCACTCACAATCGAAGAGTTTGGTCTAACTGAAAGAATATAGATTACAGAAATTCAGTAGTGAGTTGAGACTGGAGGTCATAGGAAATTACGAAGTTGCTCAGAGTTCTAAAGCAGCCTTTCAGTCCACTAATCTTCGAATACTCTTCTCGCGGCTTTCATTGCTATTGCTCTCGGTACTAGCCTTGATCCGGAAGCGATCATTTTGTTGATCAGCCCGCTTACCACGCCTCTCTTTCCTTTTTCAAATGCATCAAGTGCCTTTTTCACAACTTCTTCGGGGGACATTGACCCCGGCAGCTGCTTCCTTCCTCCCGAAGCTACATCGAAAAACTCTGTTCTAGTCGGCCCAGGAGATAGAACCATTACTTTGAAGCCTTTGGGTTGGAGTTCTTCGCTAACGGCTTCGCTGAAGCTAAGTACAAAGGCCTTTGTTGCAGCATAGACCGCCATTCCCGGTACTGGCAAATAGGCGGCAGTAGAAGCGACGTTTATAATTCCTCCACCAATGTTGTTGCGCATGAGAACATATTTTTTCGTCAAGAAGTATAGAGCTCCGATATTAAGCTTAATCATCTGCATTTCTCTATCCGCTTCAATATCCTCAAAGGAACCAATTAGTCCGAACCCTGCGTTGTTTATAAGAAGATCTACGTCTTTCAGAAGTTTCGAAACTTCAACCAGGTCGTTCTCATCCGTCAAATCACCTTTCAGCGGAATAGATCTAGCTCCTAGATCTCCCTCAATTTGATCGGAAATCGTCTGCAATCTTTCTATTCGTCTGGCTACTAGGATCGTTTCGTACCCACGCTTTGCAAGCTCATAGGAAAACACCTCGCCTATTCCCGATGACGCTCCGGTAATTAGTGCTCTTTTCAAAATGATCACCTCGGCTAATTATACCCAATCCAGACGAAATGAGCCTCTCAATTTGAGTTTTCTCGTTACAGAAAGTTGTATAATGTTGGTACCAAGTTTTGAAGGTGACGATGTGAAGAAAGTTGCGGTTATTTTAGTGCTAATTCTGGCTGCGAGCGTTTTTGCATCCTGGGTGCCACTGCAGGATTACTCCAACGTGAAGTACGTCTACAATAAGATTTCGTACTTCGAGAATGGAGAACAGAAGGAAATGATATACGGGGTAACAGTCGATCGCGATGAAACCCAATTCATCCTGAATTACGATACTACCTACTTCTTACCCCTCGACACTGAGCTCACCTCAGACATGATGTTCGGCCAGCAGTTCTCAATGATGATGTACATCTTCCTCAATCCAATGCTATCTTTCATTTATGACGCAATTGACTTGGAAGAACAGATGAATACGAAACTTTATGGTTTTGGTACTCTAAAGTACGAAGGACTTTATTCAGTAGAAGGAAAGAATGGAACGTTTACTGGAACAAAAGTCGCTTTATACAATGAGGACGGAGAGTTGTCGATGTACTGGATAATTGATCCAAACATTCCTTTCGCTCTTGAAACCTACATGGGCGACGATTACGCCGATGACTCTACTACAATTACTCTTTGGGACTATGCCCTCAATTGATTGGACATTCGATCAAAAGGCGCCTTCAGGCGCCTTTTTGTTTATAATAAATCAACGAGCGGGCTGTTAAATGGTGTTCAGTATAACTCAATCAGGACGCGGTCGCAGATAGAGATTAGGGTCAGGAAAGCGTTAGGAGGATGATGGAGTTCTGTCTCTCCAGGAAAGGTATTCAAAAAGTCAAAGGAGACGTGGAGAGAAACTCTGGTAGAACTTGTCTTTCATACCTCTAACCTCACTCCTCTTGCTTCGGTTTATAAACTCTTTCTCTGCGAACGAATGAACAGACCGAGGTAAATTGAAAAGTGAAGATTCTGATGTTTCGTGATAATGACGAGGTTCTAGTGAGCAAGCTTCCGACGGCAAGATATATTCTATCTTTACGTCAAAAGAAGCGATTCGAAGGAGGAGAGCATGGATTTATCGAGAATTAGGCATGACTTACATGAGATTCCAGAGATTGGATTCAATGAGTTCAAGACTCAAGCGTACATTATGAGCCTCCTGGATCGATTATCTGTTTCCTACGAAAAGGTTGCGGGAACCGGAATTCTGGCGAAATGGAAAAAGGTTGAAGGCCCTTTCGTTCTATTTCGATCCGATATGGATGCTCTTCCTGTTTTTGAAGAAACAGATGCTCCATTCAAATCTGCACATGAAGGTTTTATGCATGCGTGCGGCCATGATGTTCATATGACAATTCTAATTGGACTTATAGAGAGAATAGTAACAAGCGATCTCAATAGGAATTTTCTCTTTCTTTTCCAGCCGGCTGAAGAAGGTGGGGGCGGCGCTGCGAAATGCTTATCGAAATTGGAGCAATACGAAATAACTGAAGCCTGGGCACTGCACGTAAATGATGAATTCCCTGAAGGATCTGTTTACACAAGAGCCGGTGTTCTCTTTGCCTCGGCCTTCGAAACGGACTGCACTTTCAAGGGAAGGTCGGCACATGTTGCTTTCTATAAGCAGGGAAGAGACGCTATTGAGGGAGCTATGGATTTTCTTCAAAGGGTCTATTCGTTAGATAGGGGAGATTCCGTACTCAGATTTGGAGTCATACAGGGGGGCAGAGTTAGAAATGTGGTGGCAGACTCCTGCACTCTTTCAGGAACTGTAAGAACTAAAGCTTTTGAGCTTTCAGAGGAAGCAATCATGGAACTCGAAGAGCTTGGGAGAGAAGTCGCTACTGAAAGAGGTCTAAAGTTCTCTCAGGAGATCGGTTCGAAGTATCCACAGGTTCATGTAGACGGTGATCTTTACGATAAACTGTGCGCCCTGGTCGATGTAAACCCGGTCGAAATGAAATACGTGGGAGAGGATTTTGGAGTGATCGCTATGAAATACCCTTCGGTACTTTTCTGGTTGGGTACAGGAAGAGGAGAACATCATGGACTCCATAATTCAAGGTTTTTGCCTGCTGATTCCGTTATAGAGAAGGGTGTTGAGATTTTCTGGAAGGTCGCCAAAGACTAAGCTAGCGCTTTCGAAATCTTCCCTCTCGAAGCTCAAGTGAGAACTTGTTATCACTGTAAAGAGGGTCCGGTCTGGAGTCTTCCACTACCATGAAGACCGCTCCTGTTTTCAAAGTAGCTCTCAAAGTTGTCCCATCTATTTTTTCGAATAAGAAGACAGGTGTGTTCATATAGCTTCTGTGTATCGGAACGATCGATCTCGCTCCGATTTTCATCTGATTGAACAGCTCCACGGTTATTCCCGGTAAGGCTACGGTAGAGATAATAGCATCATACGGAGCTTCTTCTTTGAAGCCATATCTACCGTCACCGATCACTATCCTCACATTGCTCAGGCGGTAGCGTCGCACGTTTTCCGAGGCTATAGATGCAACCGTTCTGGAGGTTTCCACTGATACCACGCTTCCCTTAGTCAGCATTTTTCCAAGCAGACAAGCACAGAAACCGGTTCCCGTCCCAAGATCCAGGACCTTGTTGTCTTCGTTCAGTTTCAATTCTTCTATCATGCTTATCAAAAGAGATGGCTGAGTAGAAGTGGAGCAAATCTTTCCTGAGCTTGCAAGACTTACTAGAGCTCTGTCTGTATAAGCCTCATCCGCTACTTCGGGCGAGACGAAATCCCTCCTGTCAAGTTCCATAAAGGCCGACTCTAGTCTAGGGTCGGTCAGATAACCTGTCCTCTTCAGAAAACTCAGAAGCTCTCTCATTGAAAATCTGTCACACTCCTCTAGAAGAAGAGATACTTAATGGCGTTTGCGACCACAATTATCAGCAAAATCCATCTCACAAAACCGCTGCCCTTTCTTATCGATAGTCTGGCAGCAAAATATGCCCCGACAACATTTCCTGCCGCGAGAACCAGGCCGGGAAACCAGTAAATCATCCCATTAAGGATAAAGATAACCAGAGCAAAAGCAGTGTAGATAAAAACGATAACAATCTTCGTGAAATTCGTCCTCACAAGATCAAAGCCATAGGAAAAGGTAATCGCTCCAATAAGGAAGAAACCAACTCCCGCCTGTAAAAATCCCCCGTAGAAGCCCACACCGAAAAAGATTAGAGTTGAGAGGACTCCAGAGGGTCTCGAAAAAGTGAGCCGCTTCGGTTTCAGTAACATAAGCAAAACTACTGCCAGGAGAGCTACTGCGATCACTTTCTCCAGCACATCCTTCGGTATTGTCGAGACAAACATGGAACCTATGATTGAACCTATCGTTGTAGACACTATCGCCGGAAGTATGGACTTGTCAAGCCTCATACCGCCGGATCGAAAGGTCTTTACTCCTATACCGCTTTCAAATATAACGCCCAGTCTGTTGGTGGCATTGGCAACGTGCGGCGGCAATCCTATCCACTTAAGTACCGGGAGAGTGACCATTGAGCCCCCTCCCGCCATAACATTCATAAAACCAGCTGCGGCACCCGCAATGTATATCGTGACAAGCTGTAGCAGTGTCATTTTGTGATTCTACTAACTTGAGGACCCGTCTGATTCGCTCATATCGATCTTCTTCAGAAGCTTTTTGAGCGACGACATAAGAGAAATGTATTCTCTCTGAGAGATATTCACCTGTTCAGCAATCTTCATCGGAATATCAATCGCCTTATCCTTAAGCCCTTTCCCTTTCTCTGTTAGACTTATAAGTACCTGTCTCTCATCACCCTGCGATCTTTCTCTCGTAAGAAGGCTTTGTCTTTCCATCCTCTTAAGAAGGGGAGTTAAGGTTCCCGAATCAAGAAACAACTTCTCCCCGAGATCTTTAACTGTAAGTGGTTCTCTCTCCCACAGAACAAGCATTACAAGGTATTGAGGGTAGGTCAACCCAAACTTCGAAAGCACTGGTCTGTAGAGCCTTGTGATGCCCCTTGAACTGGAATACAATGCAAAACAAAGCTGATTGTCAAGCCTAAGTAGCTCGTCTTCTCTTGGAATCGCAACCTCTTCTTTCTTGGTCACTTAACCGCCTCCTCAATTGCAGAACGAAATGACTCGGGCTCCTCCTTCGGCTCAAATCTTCCAATTATCTCACCCTCTCTGTTAATCAAGAACTTCGTGAAGTTCCATTTCACTTTTCCTGAAAACTCCTTCTTCCCACCGCCAGAAACAAGAAATTCATAAAGAGGGTGTATCTCTTTTCCTTTAACATGTATTTTAGAGAACATGGGAAAAGTAATACCGAAATTCGCATCACAGAACGCCTTGATTTCTTCTTCACTGCCAGGCTCTTGGCGAAGAAAGTCATTTGATGGAAAACCAAGAACGGCAAAGTCTCTGTCTTTGAAATCATCATAAAGCTTCTGCAGACCATCGTACTGAGATGTGTATCCGCATTTGCTAGCCGTATTAACTATCAAGAGCACCTTGCCTTTGAAGTCCTCCATGGTCTTGTTCCACCCGTCTATTGTAGTCAGTTCAAAATCGTAAATACTCATTCTTTCACCTCCAATCTTATTGTACACTATTTAGTTGTACTATGGAAGCTTTCCATATATTTATTTCATAACAGGTGGAGAATCTAGATCGTGAAAATTCAATAGCTTTGCAGTTAAGTGGAGAAGCCCAAGTTAGTATTCTATCTAAGGCTTTTCTGAAGTATCTTTCTTCTGCTGTTTCTGAGCTTTCGTTACGAGCTGAGAATACTGACTTCCTTCATGCTTCCGATTTGGAGAAATGATCATTAGGGCAATCGGGTGTGCAAAATGTTATAAATGAATATGACGTTGCTCATCATAAGCTTTTCACAGATAATGAGGTGAATTCTTGATAAAAGCATCTTCGATAGCGGGAAAGGTCGAGACCGCATTAGTAAAGGCAAACACAATAATGGATGATAAGATCAAATCTTCTTTAAAACTCTACACCGGTCCTTTCTCATCTATTCTGAATGAGAACTCGTTACTTGCAGAAAAGCTGAAGCTTCCCCTGTGCCAGGACACAGGTTTCATTGAATTCTTTGTCTTCATCGGTCAGGAGGTATCTCTTGAGGAACCCTTATCAGACACCCTCGATACGGCTGTCAGGAGAGCGTATTCAAAAAATCCCTATCGATACTCAATTGTGAAGGATCCCCTAATGCACAGAGAAAACACTGGAGACAATACACCTTCGGTCGTCCATACCTTCATGGTTTCCGGAAGAGAATTAGAGATACGTTTCCTCGTAAAAGGTGGAGGCAGCGAGAATCTCTCAAGACTGTTCATGCTAAACCCGACAACATCTCAAGAAGAGTTCATAGAAACAATTGCCAATTCAATTTCTGAAGGAGGAGCCAGGGGTTGTCCTCCACTCAGGATCGGAATAGGCATCGGGGGAAGCTCAGAGAAATCAATGCTCCTTGCCAAGCTTGCTCTGACTAGAGAGTTGGATTCGAAGAATCCCGACATTGGCTACGCCTTACTTGAGAAGAAACTTCTGAATAAGATCAATTCCCTCCATATTGGTTATCAAGGACTGGGAGAGGGGATGACCGCTTACTCGGTTAGCATTGAAACTGCGCCTTGTCACATTGCGATTCTTCCAGTTTCATTGGCTGTTGATTGTTATCTCTGTAGAAAGGGGGTAGTTACCTTTGAAGATAGATGATTTGTCCCCCGGTCAAGAAATCAGCTTTACAGGCAAACTCATAGTAATGAGAGACGCAGCTCAGATGCGCCTCAAGAAGTTGTACGAAGAAGGAGAGCCTTTCCCCGTTGAGCTTGAAGGAGCAATTGTATTCTATGCCGGTCCGGCCAAGCTGGTTGAAGAAAGTTGCGGAGCAATCGGTCCTACTACTTCTCTCAGGATGGATGGTTTTTTGGAAATGCTTTTCGAAAAGGGCGTTCTGGCAACAATAGGAAAGGGAAAGAGGTCGGATCTGGCAGCAAATCTGTGTAAGAAATTTAGAAGAGTCTATTTGATCGCGCCAAGCGGAGCGGCCGCTTCGCTTGCGCAAAGGATCGAGTCTATGAGGGTCATCGCTTACGAAGATCTAGGCACTGAAGCAATATTCGAGATTGATGTCAGAGACTTTCCGTTGATTGTAGCAACTGATGTTAACGGTTCGGATTTTTTTACTTTGAATAGAAGGTGATTGTGTGAATGAAAAGGCATTGAAACTTCACAAGGATCTACGGGGAAAGCTGGAAGTAAGAAGCAAAGTGAGAGTGGATAGCATGGAGGCTCTTTCGCTTGCTTACACTCCAGGGGTAGCCGATGTATGCAGAGTGATTGAGAGCGATAAGGAACTTGCCTACGACTACACAAACAAATGGAATTACGTTGCAGTAGTCTCAGACGGAACGGCAGTACTTGGACTAGGGGATATAGGCCCCGAAGCTGGACTTCCCGTTATGGAGGGGAAAGCCGTCCTGTTCAAGGAATTCGCAAATGTGGATGCCTTTCCCCTCTGTATAAATGTCCATAGTTCAGAGGAGATTATCTCGTTCGTGAAGTCAATTGCCCCAACCTTTGGAGGCATAAATCTTGAAGACATCTCCTCACCAAAATGCTTCTTCATTGAAAGCGAACTTCAGAAGATGCTTGATATTCCAGTCTTTCATGACGATCAACACGGTGCAGCGATTGTCGCCGTTGCTGCGCTGAGAAATGCGCTGAAGATCGTTGGAAAGAAGATTGAGAATCTAAAGATTGTAACGGTTGGCGTTGGTGCGGCCGGAGGCGCAACAATCAAAATGCTGCTGGCGGCAGGTGCAAGAAATATTGTTGCAGTCGATAGAAATGGAATACTAAACAAAAATCAGCCAGCTACTCTCCTAAACGAATTTCATTCAGAGATCGTAAAGGAGATTAACCCCGATAACCTCAGCGGAAATCTGGAGGACGCTGTGAAGGGAGCCGATCTCTTCATTGGCACTTCTGTTGCCGGGCTTCTTTTACCTGAAATGGTGCGCAAAATGGCTCCCGAACCGATCATCTTCGCTCTGGCCAATCCCGTACCGGAGATTATGCCGGATCTTGCCCGCAGCGCAGGTGCATCGATTGTCGCCACCGGCAGATCAGACTTCCCAAACCAGATAAACAATGTTCTGGCTTTCCCGGGCATCTTTAGAGGCGCTCTTGACACACGATCAAGAGAGATAAACGAAGCTATGAAGTTGGCAGCAACCGACGCCCTTGCGTCGGCCGTGCCTGAAGAAAAGCTTTCCAGGGACTACATTTTGCCAAGGCCGTTTGAACCGGGAGTCGCAAGAAAGGTTGCACTTGCCGTTGCAAGAGCTTCTGTTGACTCGAGATGTTCGAGGCTCTCCGGTGAAATAAACCTTGAGGAACTGATTGAAATAGGATTCAAAAGAATCTGAAAGTCTATTCTCGTATACATTTCTTTCAGGTTGAAATACCTCCATCGTCATGCACACGACTGCACGTATGCAATATGTTGCATGCAAAAGTGTGCACCGAACGGAAGCCAAAAACACGGAAGCTTCTGTATTTAGCCTTCTATAAGCGATTTATACAATTGTTATCTCTTGGCATGCTATTGCTAATCGAATTATTGTGATGATTACTACGATAACTACCAGGGGGTGTAAATCGTGACAGAAAAGTTTTCAAAGATCGCACTCAGAATGAAATCGAACGTCATCAGGGAACTGCTTAAGGTGACCTCGAACCCGGGTATGATTTCTTTTGGCGGAGGCGTTCCCGACCCGGACACTTTTCCACGTTCAGAGATGGCTGAAATATCAAAGGAAATACTGGAAAAGGAGTACAAGTTCACACTTCAGTACGGTCAGACTGAAGGTGATCCTATACTTAGGGAAGAGTACATCTCCCTTCTTAATAGGGAGTACGGCATTGAGGGCCTTACCATCGATAATCTTTTGGTCACGGTAGGATCCCAAAGTGCGCTAGATCTTGTCGGTAAGATCTTTCTGGATGACGACAGCATTTACTTCGTGTCGAAGCCGGTATATTTGGGAGCTGCGAGTGCCTTTTCTCTAAGGTCGAACGGGTACGTATACATGACCCTTCAAGAAGACGGTGTGGATCTTGATATAGTTGAAGACAAGCTCAAAGAAATCGAGACTCGCGGAGAACTCGACAAAGTGAAGTTCATCTACACAATCTCGAATTTCCACAATCCAGGCGGCGTAACAATGAGTTACGAAAAGAGAAAGAGACTCGTTGAGATTGCAGAAAAGTACGATGTTCTCATAGTTGAAGACGATCCTTACGGTGACCTAAGATACGAAGGAGAAGCGATCGATCCGATCTTCAAGATTGGTGGGCAAGAAAGAGTCCTGTTGTTGAGAACATTCAGCAAAATCCTGTCGCCTGGGCTTAGGCTCGGTATAGTGATCGGCAATAAGAACATAATAAGAAAGATGGTAATGGCAAAGCAGGCTTCAGACCTCTGTACGCCAAGCCTCACACAGCGTCTCGCCGCAAGATATCTTCAGAGGCATAACCTCCTTGCCCAGATAAAACCAACGATTGCGCTTTACCGAGAAAAGAAGGATCTGATGCTAACTGAACTCGACAGAAACTTTGGTGACATGAACGGCTTTTACTGGACAAAACCCGAAGGCGGCCTCTTTATATGGTTCACTCTTCCTGAAGGTTTCGATACAGGAGAAATGCTAGAGCTAGGCAAGGCCGAGAACATACTTTTCGTTCCAGGTCAGGCCTTTTCACTCGACAACACCTGTCGGAACTCAATGAGGCTTTCATTCTGTCTGCCTCCTAAAGAGGATATCATCGAAGGAGTCAAGAGACTCAAGAAGGTAATTGTGGAGTATGGCAAAGAGAAAAAGCTACTCTGAGGGAGTGATAAAATGAAGATCTTGGCCATAAATCCAGGCTCCACTTCAACTAAGATCGCTGTCTACAATGACGATACCGAGATCGCCAGGGGATCTATTCAGCATGTCCCTATGATGAAGGAAGTTGATGATGATATTCGGGATAGGGTAGAAGAGATCAAGTCCTTCTTGCGAAACGAAGGGATCGAGCTTGATTTTGATTCAATAGCCTGTAGGGGAGGAATCTTGCCCCCACTTGAAAGCGGAACATACAGAGTGAACGAGAGAATGGTTGACTTTCTTCTGCACCATGCTGAAGTAGAACATCCCTCTAATCTCGCTGCTCCCATAGGTTTTCGCCTCTCAGAAGGAAGAATCCCAGTCTTTGTAACGGACCCGATCTCTGTAGACGAATTCTGTGAAGAGGCACGATTATCAGGTCTTCCTCAACTGCCGAGAATCTCAAGACTTCACGCGCTGAACATGAAGGCCGCCGCAAGACAGGTTGCTGCAGATCTGGGTAGAGATGTCGATAACCTGAACCTGGTGATCGCTCACCTGGGAGGGGGCATATCGGTCGGGCTACAGCTAAAGGGCAGAGTGGTCGACGTCAATAACGCTACTGACGAAGGCCCTTTCAGTCCAACTAGAACGGGAGAACTCCCGGTCGCCGATCTTGCTGAGATGTGTTTCGCCGGGAGATACACCGAGAAGGAACTCCTAGATAGATACCTGAAGTCAGGAGGGTTGCGGGCATATCTAGGTACAGACGACCTTAGAAAGGCCCTGGAGATGTCAGAGAGTGATCCCGAGGCAGCTCTTGTCGTTGATGCAATGGCTTATCAAATAGGTAAGGAAATTGGCGGCATGGTCGCGCTAGCAGGCGGCTCAATAGACGCAATCGTTCTGACAGGCGGTATGGCATACAACTCCCAGTTCGTTCAGAAGATAAAGAGTTACGTTGGGAAATTCGCTCTGGTCGTCATCGAGCCTGGAGAGAACGAGCTTCTTTCTCTCGCTCTTGGCGCACAGAGAGTTCTTAGAGGAATAGAAACTGCGAAGGAGTTTGATCCGGAGGTGGCAACATGATCACGAGTCTTGCACAGCTAATCGACCGTGCAAAGGTGAATCCTGGAGTAATCGCCGTTGCTGCTGCTGAAGATCCTGTGGTACTTTCAGCAGCGAAAGAGGCCGCAGACGAGGGCATTGCATCGTTCATATTGTTCGGCGACAAGAACAAGATTGAAGCTATCAGTGAGGAGATCGGCTTTCACGAGAAGCTTTCTGTAGTTGACTGTTCTTCAAAGATAGAATCGATCGAGAAGGCCGTAAGAGCTGTTTCGTTGAAAGAAGCCGAAATCCTGATGAAAGGAAACGTAAAAACCGGCGAACTCCTTAGTGTATTCTTGAAGGATGATTATGGTCTCAAGACAGGAAGAACGATGAATTTGGTCACTATATTCGAGACAAAGAGATACCATAAACTTCTTCTCGTTACTGATGCCGGGATGGTTATTGCCCCTGATTTGGGTCAAAAGGGAGATTTGATAGTCAACTCTGCCTCAGTTGCAAAGGTTCTGGAGATCGACAAGCCAAAGGTGGCAGTTATTGCCGCTATAGAGGTCGTAAATCAGAAGATGTCCGCAACTCTCGATGCGGCGGTACTTTCACAGATGGCTAAGAGAGGTCAGTTTGGTCATGTTGAGGTAGATGGGCCCCTTGCTCTAGATAATGCAGTATCTCGTGAAGCTGCTGAGCACAAGGGTATTTCAAGTTCTGTAGCTGGAGACGCAGATATTCTAGTTATGCCTGACATTGAAGCAGGGAATATATTCTACAAGACCATGGCATTCCTCTGCGACAGTCAGCTTGCCAGTACCATAGTTGGAGGTAAAGCACCAATAGTACTTACCTCTAGAGCCGATTCCGCCAGGACAAAACTCCAATCCATCGCTTTGAATGTTCTTCTTGCAGGAGTGATATGATGCCTGTCATACTCGTTATAAACCCAGGATCTACTTCAACAAAACTCGCACTCTTTAGAAACCTGGAGATGATAAGTGAACATACCATAAGACACTCGTCCGACGATTTGAGCAGATTTTCTTCACTATATGAACAGCGAATGTTCCGAAAGAAATTGATAGCCGACTTTCTGGAGTCAGCAGGACACCCTCTCAGTGAAATAGACGCAATAATCGGAAGAGGCGGTATGCTCCGACCTCTCGAAGGCGGCACATACGCGGTTAGTGAAGCAATGATAGATGATCTCAGATCTGCCAAGTATGGCGAGCACGCCTCTAATCTAGGAGCCATAATCGCTAATGAACTCTCTAGTGAAAGTGGCAGGGAAATCCCGGCATTCATTGCAGATCCGGTAGTCGTTGATGAAATGGAACCCGTCGCCAAACTCACAGGTCATCCGGACTATTCGAGAAGGTCGATTTTCCATGCTCTTAATCAGAAGGCAGTGGCGAGAGAAGTGGCTTCGAGATATGGAAAGAAGTACGATGAAATGAACTTCGTTGTCATCCACATGGGTGGAGGGATTTCCATTGGGGCTCACAGGAGAGGAAGAGTTGTCGATGTGAACAATGCTTTGAACGGGGACGGCCCTTTCAGTCCTGAGCGAGCCGGAACGCTTCCGATTACAGGTCTTATAAAGCTATGCTATTCAGGGCGATACTCAAAGGAAGAAGTAAAAAAGCTTATCAAGGGAAAGGGCGGACTATTTGCCTACACCGGAACTAACGATTGCCAGAAGATCCAGCAGGCGATTGTTGATGGTGACAAGAAGGCAGAACTTGCATACAGAGCGATGGCTTATCAGATAGTTAAGTGGGCCGGAAGAATGGCTGCTGCCTTGAGCGGTGATGTTGACTCTATCATAATTACTGGAGGAATAGCCTATGACAGAAGGTTCATGGTCCCATGGCTGACCGAGAAGCTGTCCTTTCTCGCGCCAATAGATGTTGTTCCGGGAGGAAATGAGGAGCTGTCCCTTGCCGTTGCCTGTTTGAGAGTCCTTGAAGGAAATGAAATGGCAAAAGAGTACAGGAGAGCAGAATGAAGTTTTCTAAGAAAGTGCTTATCTTCATGGGTATGTTTGGCAGCGGCAAGACCGAAGTATCTTTGAATGTCGCTAGACTGCTTGCCGATAGAGGTGAAAGGGTGGCCCTCGCCGACATCGATACTATAAGTCCATACTATAGATCCCGCGATATGAGAGAGAGCTTTTCTAAGTTCGGGGTTAAAATCGTAGCTCCCAAAGGCACGCTGGCCCATGCCGACTTGCCGATAATTCCGGCAGAGGTATTCGGTCACGTTGAGAATCCGGATTACAGGGTCATCCTTGACGTTGGAGGGAACGATGACGGAGCAATAGTACTCTCTTCACTGAGCACGAGACTACCGAAAGAGGACTGTGAGACTTACTATGTCATAAATCCCTTCAGGCCGTTCAACGACACAGTCGAAAACGCGGCTTCTCACTTCCTGAGACTTCAAGAGAAGTCTAGAATGAAGATCAACTATTTGGTCAACAACTCAAATATTGGATCTGAGACGACAGACGAGAATATTATCGAAGGAGAGAAGTTCGTTAAGCTATTATCCGAGAGGGTCTCAACACCTGTGGCCTTCACTGTTCTGTTGAACGGAACGAGAATAGGAAATGGGATGTTCGATCGATTTTGGATTGAGAAGTATATGAAGAATTCATGGGAGGTAGAAAATGAGTAAAAACTTCGTGAAAGTAGACGAAGAGCGATGCAAGGGCTGCGGTCTATGCATCAACTTCTGCCCTAAGAAAGTGCTGAGCTTCTCTGAGAAGTTCAACTCCAAGGGCTATCATCCGGCACAGCAGCATGATCTCGAGAATTGCATTGGCTGCGGATTCTGCTACATGATGTGTCCCGATACCGCAATAACTGTCTTCAAAGAGACAGCAGAAGTATAGGGGGGAAGATTAGATGGCCGAAAAAATGATGGTTAAAGGTAACGAAGCAATGGCTGAAGCTGCAATTAGGGCCGGCTGTAGGTTGTATTTTGGTTATCCGATTACTCCTCAATCGGAGTTTACAGAGTATATGGCTCGGCGAATGCCTGAAGTAAGCGGCGTATTTCTTCAGTCCGAGAGCGAAGTAGCGGCGGTGAATATGGTTTACGGAGCCGCAAGCACTGGTCACAGAGTTATGACTTCAACTTCGAGTCCCGGCTACAGCCTCATGCAAGAGGGGGTATCTTATATTGCTGGAGCAAGGCTTCCTACGGTTTTTGTGAACGTTGTACGAGGGGGACCTGGACTGGGAGATATTCAGCCAGCACAGAGTGACTACTTCCAGTCAACGAAGGGCGGGGGGCATGGTGACTATCATTTGATAGTTCTAGCGCCCGGCAGCATCCAGGAAGCGGTAGATCTTATGGAGTCTGCTTTTGATTTAGCTGACAATTACAGAGTTCCGGTAATGATTCTTGCAGATGGAATGCTTGGTCAAATGATGGAACCTGTTGTATTCCCCGAGTTTGTCAAACTTGATGGAATCAACGACCATTCCAGTTGGGCATTGAGGGGAACAGAAGGAAGGGAACCTCATAAGGTAACTTCCTTTGATATCGATCCTGTAAGACTTGAAGAGATGAATATCGTTGTCCACAAGGGATACGATGAGATAAAAGCAAAGGAAGTCAGATATGAGTCTCATGATCTTGATGATGCAGATTACGTTCTAGTCGGCTATGGAACGATGGGAAGAATTCTAGGCAGTGTAGTGAAAATGGCAAGGAAACAGGGAATCAAGGTTGGATTGTTCAGACCAATCTCGTTGTGGCCGTTTCCATACGCAGAGTTAAAAGAGGCGGCAAGAGGAAAGAAATTCTGTCTGGATGTGGAAATGTCTATGGGGCAGATGGTCGAGGACGTCCGCCTTGCAGTCGAAGCAACTCTTCCGGTTCATTTCTATGGAAGAACCGGAGGAATGGTTCCAACACCCGACGAAGTGTTAAGAGAACTCGTCAGACTTATAGGATGAGGTGATTGTATGGAACAGGCTACTTACAAGAGACCAAAGTCACTTGCTAGAAACGAATTCTCGTATTGCCCTGGTTGTCACCACGGCATTATCCATAGACTCATAGCAGAAGTAATTGATGAACTCGACATTCAAGGAAAGACGCTAATGGTTGCGCCCGTTGGATGCTCAGTCTTCGCCTATCAGTTCTTTGATGTAGACGGTACCGTTGCCCCGCACGGAAGGGCTCCAGCAGTAGCTACGGGAATGAAGAGAGCGATGCCTGATAGAATCGTATTCACGTATCAGGGAGATGGAGACCTCGCGGCCATAGGAACCGCCGAGATAATTCATGCCGCAAATAGAGGCGAGAAGATCACCACGATCTTCGTCAACAACGCGATCTACGGTATGACAGGCGGCCAGATGGCACCGACGACCTTGCTTGGAATGAAAACCACTACTTCTCCGTATGGGAGAAAAGCAGAGACGGAAGGGTTTCCGATTCATGTTTCAGAATTGCTGAAAGAAACCGCCGGAATTGTCTATCTGGAAAGAGTGGCTGTGAGTTCTCCTCAGGAAGTTAGGAAGGCAAAGGCTTCAATAAAGAAGGCCTTTGTCGCACAACAAAAAGGGCTGGGCTTCTCATTGGTCGAGGTTCTTTCGACTTGCCCGACAAACTGGGGCCTCAACCCGGTGGAGTCAATCAACTGGCTAAATGAAAACATGAAGAAAGAGTATCCCGTCGGGGTATTTGTCGACAAGGTCGGTGATGTCAAATGAGTGAGCATCTCTTGGTTGCTGCGGGATTTGGGGGACAGGGAGTGATGCTGATAGGACAGATTCTTGCAACGGCGGGAATGTTCGACAACAAGCACACTACCTGGCTACCGTCATATGGTCCTGAAATGCGAGGCGGGACTGCGAACTGCACGGTTGTCGTTAGCGATGAGCCGATTGGCTCACCTATTACGAATACTCCAAACGAGTTGATAGTAATGAACATCCCTTCTCTTCTGAAGTTCGAGAAGGAGATTCAACCTGGCGGACTCATGGTGATAAACACATCTGTTGTTGATAGAGATACGAGTAGAAACGATATTTCTGTCGTCAAGATCGATGCAAACTCGGTCGCTGAGAAGCTCGGTAATCTCAAGGTTGCAAATATGGTAGTTCTAGGCGCATACCTTGGCAGGGCCGGAACGGTCACTCTCGATGGAGTAAGAAAGGCACTGGAGAAAAAGCTAACAGGAAGAAAAGCAGCACTCGTAGATTTGAATATCCGTGCCATAGAAGAAGGCATGAAGTCAGTTAAGTGATCTTGAAAAGACGCGCCCAGAGCGCGTCTTCTTTAGATCTTTTCGCTAATCAAAAATCTATGCAGAATGACTGCCAAACCAATGAAGAAATGTATAATCTTTCTAGCGGACTATATGGAGGATTGCGGTGCAACTTGACAATTTCTGGCCAGCGTTTTTTTTGACTGTTTTTGCGGGGCTTTCCACCGGGATCGGCAGTATTCTTGCGATCTTCGCAAAAAAAACCAACACAAAGTTTCTTTCAGTTTCGCTTGGCTTCTCCGCCGGTATAATGATATACGTATCCTTCGTCGAGATCTTTGTAAAGAGCGGTGAATCTCTCCAGAAGTCTGTGGGAAGTGGCATAAGCGACTGGATTAATGTAATCGCTTTCTTCGGAGGTATAGGCATTATTGCCCTGATCGACTTCCTTGTACCTTCCGCAGAGAATCCTCACGAAATGAGAGACGTAGATGAAATGCAAGCCAAAAACAAAACTCTCTTGAGAATGGGGCTTTTCACTGCATTCGCCATTGCTGTCCACAACTTTCCTGAAGGGCTCGCAACATTCCTTGCTGCCATGAAGGATCCGTCGCTTGGGGTACCTATTGCGGTTGCGATAGCAATCCACAATGTCCCAGAAGGGATCGCTGTGGCTGTTCCGATATATCACGCAACGGGAAGCAGGAAGAAGGCTTTCATGTATTCATTTCTTTCGGGTCTGGCAGAACCGGCTGGCGCTTTGATCGGATTTGCGCTGATAAATATCCTTTTTACCGACATTGCGTTCGGGATTGTCTTTGCCGGAGTTGCAGGGATAATGGTTTACATTTCTCTAGATGAACTCCTTCCTTCGGCAGAGAAGTATGGAGAACACCATCTCTCCATATCGGGATTAATAGCCGGAATGGCGGTCATGGCCGTCAGTCTGCTCATACTGTAGTTCATTCTGATAGAATCGTGTTGCAAGTGCTTGGACAGAAAGAGACATCCATTTATCGATGAGATTTATGTTGTTCTTCGCTTTATAGTGATAGACTATTCGCGTTAATGCGAGTCTTGGGGGTGGTATGTTTTGAACTGGATTGACAAAGTGGAAGTTTTCTCCAGCACAGCCTGCGATCTTCTCTATGGTTTGTTCAGATTGAATAACAACGACAGATTTCATGAGTTGTTTGAGTCTTCACTCTATAAGGGCAAGTGTGAACCAAATAGAGATATTCAAAACCGGGTTTCCGAAACAAAGAGTATTCTCACTCCGGACATACTTGAGAAGCTGGAGGAGTTCTTTGATTGGGAGACTTTTTTATGGAATGTGCTTTCTTCCGGATATTACGCACAGCTGCCTCAAAAATGCAAGACAGCTAATTGAACACTTAAGAGAAATGCCCGAAAGGGTTTTGCTCATTTCATTTATTCCGGTTACGGTCCGAGAAAAGGCGCGGTAGATATTAACACCTTCGAAGGAATAATTGAAAACGACAATGAAATGCTTCTCTTTGTCTCGAAAGACATGTCATTCTCTCCGGAAAGAAAAGCCGTTCTCTTCGAGATGCTTTTTGATCCGGAGAAGGCCAAAGAGGACTTCATTTACTTGCTTGAGTGGTTTTACGAAAACGCATTTTCTGTGATAGAACCAAAGCTCGAAAGGATGCTTCCAAAAGTAGCAACTGATTTGAAGAAGGAGATTGAAGCTTCCGGCATTAAGTTCCTGAAGACACTCATAAAGAACATCGACTACACGAGTTACGAAGTGCTCGAAAGAACTGTGATTTGTCCCAGCTACTTCTCCGAATTCCTGGTCTCAAACGCAGCAATACCTTTTGTAAAGGAAGATATGTATACTGTGGGATTCCGCTTCAGAGAGGTAATAACCATTCCCAAGAATCAGCTGGAAACGTCTGCCGATACTTTTAATGCCCTTGCTCATGAGAAAAAACTCGCCATAATTAGGCATCTATCGATGGGCCAATCTTCCGGACATGAGCTGAGCAAGAGCGTTAGATCTTTCTAATTTCGAGATTGGAGAGCACATCGACATCTTACGTGAAGCAGGGATGGTCAGCGTGGAGAAGATGAATCAAATGATGTATTTCTCTCTCAACAAGGAGGCTGAACGTCTTAAGATTGGTAGAGCTCTTGAAGACTTTATAGAAGTTAATGAAGGTTAGGTGTTCTCTTCCAGTTTTCGATGAATCACCTCTATTTCAAGCAGGCGGAGCCTATTGAAAATCCTTTCGTCCTTCTTGTTTTTTAGGAGTTGAAGAGCGACTTTTGCGCCAATCGAAGCCAGACTTCCAAGTGTCTTTCCGGTCGTGTACCATTGCTTCAGCGGAGTCTCTTTAAGAATTATCTCAACGAGAGTCACTTCTTCCTCTTTCATAACTACACTGTGAGGCTCCAAACTTCTCTTCTGCATCTCGAGCTTCTTTTCCAGGTTTTCATATATCTTTCTTATACTTGACAGCGAGACCAGGCTCTCAACTGAATATTCGTTTGCTCTCTTAAGAGGAAGAGAGCTGTCGAAAATCTCGAGCGCGCCTTTAAGATCGTCTTTTTCGGAGATCTGACCCTTCCTTTCCATCTGGAAATCGAAGCGAGGCTGGATTCCAGCACTCTTGAGCCGAATCCTCTTCTCACCGCTCATATATCAAGAGTATCCTTTTCCGTCTCGGCCATGATTCTAGTTACTTCAAACTTCAGATCTTCATCTATCAACGAGAAAATATAACCGTAGACGTAATTGAAGTACTGCATAGTTGGGCCATCGAAATAAGAGGTATTCAGTGTTCCAATGTATTCTTTCAAGGTTACAGGGAGTGAACTTCCGCTTTTGGAAAGTTCCTTCTCGTTCTCAGTGAACTCATCAAGGAGCTTCTTCAACCTCTCTATCGCTTTTCTGTTGTATCTGGAGTACCTTGCACTTCTCAGAGACTCAACCTTTTCTTCAGCCATTTTGTAGAAGCCGTTTTTCACATCTCTGTATCTTTCATTCTGGCTTTCATCGACCAGCGAGAGGTCCATACCCGTTTCAAGTCTTGCGGCATTGTTCATAGCATCCCTTATGGCCATCTCATCATTTGACGCTCTGATACCTTCCAGAATGTTCTCGAGCTCTTTCAAAATCTCTTCATTTCTCTCCCGCTGTCTTCTCTCGATCTCAAGATCTCTTTCCTTTCTTAAAGAGTAAAACTCTTCCTGTGCCTGTACCAGTCGCTTCGAATACTCAGTTAGAAGCGATATGGAGTCTGTGCCGGAAGCCGCTCCAAATTCCTTTATGAGGCTTTCCCCACGCGTGAATATTTCTTCTACTTCTTTCTCTGTCTGGGCCGCTTTGAGATCTGTGAAGACTTTGTCCATTGCAAGCCTGAAAAACTCTATGTTATTAGGAAACTTACTGGTGGCTGCACTCAACACCAACCTACTCTCGAAATCCTGTTTCCCCTGCTGAAGCTCTTTCAAACGTTGTAGAAACTCGTCGGGACCAGGGTCTTTCCTGAACTTAAACTCATAAGGTCCAAGGAATATACCCCCCTCTCTCAGGATAAGCCTATAAGCAACATAGCCTAACAAAACAGCAATAATGATCAGTAACGCAGTCATAGGAATCCCTCCCGAAACACGCCTTCAAATAGGATGATACCATTTTTTGATAGTCACCGGACAGAGGGCGATATGCAGAGTAAAGTTTTACGGTTGGATCAACAAATAGTATAAGAGCTAGAATCACCTTTTCTAAACAGGACTCTCTTTGACAGCACTCTCAGATTCTCTTAAAGCTCGACCTCCAATAGTCTGGTTATTGGCTAAGAATAACAGAACAACAGTCACCGAAATGTATTCGCTACGAGTGGATTCCGTTTGGTGGAGAATCTCTTTTATTTATATAGAATAAGCATTCCCAGCGATCATCTGTTATCATTCAGACTGAACAAACTAAAGGAAATAGCCCTTTAAAGGAACATGAACTTTCCCGTCTTCTACAACGGAATCTGATGTGCGCAGCGGCCCGCTGTGTGTTATCAAATAAGTCTCGAAAACCGCAAGTCGAAACTGACTCTTCGCATACTCTGAAGCAATTCATCTCATCATTCTCACTAAACTAATTCTGTGGAAAGACTCCTGCGTTTCATGAGGAAGGTGCCTGACATAATCATCATAGCCGGTTTGGGGATTAATCTGATCATCAGATAGATCACACCCATGTTCATAAACCAGTATATATACCAAAACCTTTGCATGATCTCAATCGGATCCCCGAACACATCGAATATGGGATAGACGAGAAAACCTGCGGCTATGTGATAACCTAGTATGAAAAGAGTATGTTTGCCAAAGAGAGAGAGGATAGACCTCGCAAGCTTGACCTTCTCAAGAATCTGAGCTAGACCGCATACAGCTATTATCCCAACCAGTGCAGCAATTACGTATAGAAGAGGTGACGAGCCGAAGTAGTCTTCCATCAGATAGACTTCGTTAGAAAAAGCAGCTGTTGAAACGAATAATACACATGCAGTTACCGTAAGGAGAACAGGGATTCTTTTTGAAGAAAGTCCCAATGACTTCACCACTTTACCAACGGCAAAATATGGAAGCACGGCAAGCGCAACATCGATTTTGAAGGGCAGAGCCCCGTGGAAGAAGAACATCGACACGAAACCCAGAACAATTCCAATAGGTAGAATATTCAGCTTTTTCAGAACTGAATAGTAGATCTCCGTGACGAAAACGGCAGGAACAAACCATAATGGAATGATGTTCAGTGGAATTATCCCCACCGCAGTACGAACGGTCAGAACATTCACCAAAACTGAGCCAATGGAGAAATTTAGTTCTTCTCTCGTCACCAGCAGTTTGACGATCAGCCAGATTAGTATGTTGAACCCTGCCATTGTGTAGTAAGGCACCATTAGCTGCTTAAGCCTCTTCTTCACACCCTCCCTAATTGGCAGTTCCTTTGAGAAAAGACCGGAAAGAAAGAAGAAGGTGCAGGCCGCCGGGTTTATTAGATTAGCAACTATCTGAGGGGGGAGTGTGTGATACATAATCACCAGTGACATAAGAAAACCCTTGGCAACATCAATCCAGACGATACGTTCGCCGCTTAGTTCAAATTCTGCTGGTTGTTTATTCAAGAGCGACACACTCCGTTGAAAATCTTACTGACAGTATATCACAGGTGAAAGAGGCTTGATTAATCATTTGGTGGCAATGGTAAAATGCAGACAGTGGTGACGTGTGCAAAAACATCAGTAATTCAAACCGAAATATGCTCGAAAAGTAGCTGTTTCTTAGGGTGTTTGTCTCCGATAGACTGTGTTTGGAAGTTTCGATTAGTAGAGTGCTGAATTATATGGCTCACGTTGTTATACTTAACATTATAGGGAAGTGAAACACATTGGGTCCCGAAGCAAATGGAAGTACAGTCTGTTTGAAGGAATTCGCTGGCCAAGCGGCCGTCTGGCAGGAGGTATGCTTATGAAAAAAGTTCTTATCTTTCTAATTGTCTTGATCTCGGTAGTTACCCTGGCCCAAGAATATGATGAGTTGTTCAACAGTCTTTTGTCAAGGAGTGATGACTTCGTTTCATTCTCTGGAGCTGGCTTTGAAGCTAGATTCGTTCCTGCTTATGCTGCTACCGACTTCGAATCAAAGGTTATCGGCGATCAGAATCTGCTGGGCATACTAATCGTCAGATCTACGAGAGTGATGGACTTAGAAGTGAACAACGTTGCGATAATTGACAGCGAAAGCGAAGAGAGAGTCTCTTATCAAATCTACAAAGTTGAAGATCTCTCCGTGCCCTTGCAGTTACCCTTTTCCCTTCCATCTGGTGGAGTTCTGGTATTGACTTCAAAATCAGAAGTTCAGGACTACTTTATGGACATAAGAATACAACAGATTCTTCTCCCTTGGAGAGTGAAGACCACAGAACCTGGAAAGATAGTCGAGATGGCACCCGTAACCCTTGATGAAACACCGCCGGTAGTTGACGTCCAGGAGACATATGATTACGATTCAATAGTTGAAGGCATGGCCGATCTTAACGACAGACTCAACTTTCTTCAGGACAACGTCGAAGGACTGAACCTACAGTTCAGGAGGCTAAACACATTATTTCTGGATACTCAAGTCGCGCTGGCAGAATACAAAGCAGCGGTTGACAGGGGAGCTTTCGACATTGAAGAATTCGCAGTATCGATAGAGAAAAGGCTTGTTTCTCTCGAAGATGCGGTTGTCGATAATCCTGTGCTTAGAATTGAGTTCGAAGAACTCAGTGATTCGCTCGAACGACTCTATTTATCACTTGTAGAATGGAGTGACGAGATTTCTAGAATAGAAACGCTTGCAGCATCACAAAGCCATCTTAAAGACAGAGTGAATAGCCTTCAGGACTCGATTGAGGATGTGAGAGCCTCTGCAGCAGAACAGACCGACTCTGCAGTTATTCTATCCATAAACGAGAAAATTGATGAGATCTCCGAAGTCTTGTCAGCAATGGAATATGGATTTGAAGAGCTGGAAAACTCTGTTGAAACACACTCGGGCGAAATAGAATCAATCCACGAAAGATTAGTAATGGAGTTGGATATTCTGGATAATCGATTTGAGGTTGTTGAAGCAATGTTTGAGTCCAACACCGAAGCCATCCTGAATAATAGTGAGCTTCTGAATGAAGTGGCTTTGGAACTCGATGGATTGTCAAAATACGTTTCAGAGATCTCTCAAGCTCAGATGGAAAGAGTGAGTTCATTATCTGAGACTCTCTTGTATATCGAAGAGAGAGTATCGGCTACTGAACTGTCGTTAGCTGCTCTAGAAGAGATAAGAGCAAGACTAACCGCTTCAGAATCAACTGCCAAAACTCTCTCTAATAGAATTGATACTCTCGAGGAACATCGTTCTTCAATCGAAGGTACTTTGGAGGTTCTTGTGGAAAAGATTGAAGATCTCGAAATCGGTGTATTTGGAACCGGAGCAATAAACTTCGCTGAACTCGAAACCGAGATACTTGAACTCCGCGGAATTGCCGACAGTTTGTCTAGGGGATTCGTGAGATTCAACTCAGATTTGATAAGTCTCGGAGAATCGATTCCGCCTGCAGGAGTATCCATAGAAACTTTTGGAGAAGCATACGATGAGTTGACCGGGAGTATTGTAGATCTAAACTCTGAGCTCTCGGACGTAAGAACCCTTTTGGTTGACCTTGATCGTTCGATAGAACTTCTCGAAGAATCTCTGGAAGTTGTATCCGTAGATCTCGACAGTATGAAGGGGAATTTTGATGGCTCGGTTGCTGCAATAGATAGTAATCTAAAGGCAATTCAACGGCTCCAGAATGATCTATCCAAAACGAAGGAAGAGCTAGCCGCAACCGCGCAGGAACTCATGAGTCTGTCATCGGAACTGACGGCGGTAATCGTTACCAGGGATGAGATCACTGAAATAACTGAAGAGGCAGTTAAGCGAGTTGGAGAAGAAACAGCGCGCGAGATCGCATCACTGAAAAGGACGAATAATATCTGGTTGACGGTAGCTGTTATCTCGTCGCTTGCAGCGCTTGTTCTGGGAATAATAAACATACTCCCTTAATTGACATCATGTTTCCATAGAACTAGAGTGGCTCGGGCGGGAAACCCAAGTTACCAAGGTGATCGGTTCCGTCCCACACTTCGTTAGGTCAGACAAAGCCGGGCACTTAGCGGCGCCCGGCTAGGGAGATATTGAGCCTAATCTTGCTCAAGACTCTTTGCGGATTGTTATTCTTTCTCTTGCCACAGACTAACCAACAATAGCTTTGAGATCCTCTTCCACCGTCGTAATTGGTTTTATATCGAAGTTATCCACAAGAACCTTGAGAACGTTAGGTGATACGAATGCGGGAAGAATCGGTCCAAGACGTATTCCCTTCACTCCCATGTAGAGAAGTGCGAGAAGAACGGCAACCGCCTTCTGCTCATACCACGCGATATCGTACTCTATCGGCAGATCGTTTATGTCATCAAGTCCAAAGGCATCTTTTAGCTTGAGAGCCGTCACCACTAGTGAGTACGAGTCATTACACTGGCCCGCATCTACAACTCTCGGTATACCACCGATATCGCCAAGATCGAGCATATTATATCTGTACTTTGCACAACCTGCAGTCAGGATAACCATATTGTCAGGCAGTTTCTCGGCGAGTTCAGTATAATACTCGCGTTCTTTCGAGTGACCGTCACAGCCACCCATTACCACGAATTTCTTTATCGCCCCCGACTTGACCGCATCGATTATCTTATCCGACACTTTGGAAAGCTGATCATGAGCAAGACCCACAACAATAGTCTTACCTGGTCTGGCGCCTATATCACCGATTTTGAGAGCCTCTTCTATGATCTGCGAAAAGTCCTTCTGCTTACCATCCACCCTGTTAGGGATATGTGCAACGCCCGGCCAACCGACAAGGCCCGTTGTGAATATTCTCTCCTTGTAAGAGTCCCTCGGTTTCTGAATGCAGTTCGTGGTCATTAGAATAGGACCTCCAAACTCTTCAAATTCCTTCTGCTGATTGTACCAGGATGTACCGAAATTTCCCTTTAGGTGATTGAACTTCTTAAGGTTCGGATAGGCATTTGCAGGGAGCATTTCGCCATGAGTGTAGATGTTTATTCCCTTTCCTTCGGTCTGCTTCAGGAGTTCTTCGAGATCCAGGAGATCATGTCCGCTCACCAGAATTCCAGGCCCCTCAAGTGTTCCCGTATATACGGAAGTTATTTCGGGATTTCCGTAGTTTGTCGTATTCGCTTCATCCAGCAAGGCCATAGCCTTCACCGCATACTCTCCTGCTCTTAAAACAAGGGACACATAGTCGTCGACACTTAGCGAATCGTCGAGACAGGCCGCCATTCCTTCCTGAAGAAAATCAAGTATCGAACTTTCCGAGTGTTTCAAAATGTATGCGTGATCAGTGTAAGCGGCGATTCCCTTAAGTCCGTAAGTAAGAAGCTCCCTGAGTGAGCGGATGTCTTCATCTCTTGTATCCATAACGCCAACTTCGGCACCCTTCATTTCGTAAACATGAAGCCCACCGGAGACTCTCCAGGTACAGGCTTCTGGAACTTCTCCGTCAAACTCCTTACCATGCACTCTCTTGAATGATTCTCTGAACATCATTTCGATCCTGTCTCTTGCTGCCAGAGCCTTATCGATCTTCTTACCAAGACTCACAGGATCGAAGTCGACATTTGTTATTGTTGTGAACAGTCCTTCAGCGACGTAGAGGCCTGTGTCGGAATCGTTTATCCCGACTTCTCTCGCTTTCACTCCCCAAAACGACGTTCCTTTTAGAATCCAGATGAGAAGATCCTGAAGAATTGCCACTTCCGGCTCTTTTCCACAAACACCTTTGACGGTGCACCCTGTTCCCTTCATCGTTTCTGAACACTGAAAACAGAACAAGTGAATCCCTCCTTTGTTATCATAACTATCTTACATTCGCTGTGAGGGCTGAATCGGTAACATATGTTACACATCATCCGAATCAATAGTATATGAACTCTCTTGAGTAAATGAACTCCTCAGGAGGATTGGAGCCATCTTGAAATTCCGTTCTTCTAAGCTCACGGGCGGGGTTGCCGTTTTCGTCTCTCAGAAGTATGTCAACCCTCGTTCGGTATTCAGTAGCCTGTTCTATGCCTTCTTTTCTGATTCTTACTATGGTAGTCTCGCTCTTGAGAAATCCGTTCAGATCATAAGTGAATCTACTCTCAACGACTATATTCACATCCGTACCAAGGTCTTCAACGTTCTCTCTAACAATGGAATAACTCTTTGTCTTTCTTCCGCTGTCGTCGAAGTAGAGAGTGTTAGTTGAAGACCCTGTTTCCGTTGATATGGAAAAGGAAAGCGTTCTTTCGACCAAATCCACCCAGTAACGAGTTCTCTCAAGTTCATTCCCAGTGCCGTCAAAGGCAATGGCTTCATAGAATTCATCGTCATAGATGACTTCAACCGTCTGGAAGACCTCACCTTCATCGTCAATGAATTCCTTCCTGACGAGCCTGTCAAACTCGTCATAAACGTAGATGATCTTCATACTACTTCTTTCACTGGCGATCAGCAAACCCGACTCGCTAAAAGAAAGCGTCTCGGGTTCCGAAACCATTAACTGGGCACCTAACCTGGCGATTTCGACTCTGACACTCTTCAGATCTCCAACGAAACCGAATTGTTCTGCAGTCAATTCCTCTTCCATGAAGACTGCTGATAGTGCAGTAAGTACGACAAAGGTTGAAATGAAAATCAGTAATGCTTTTTTCATGCTTCTCTCCTCGCTTTGCTCTTTGACCTATGCTAATCATATCAAATAACTGGCAAAAGGATATCGTCAAACGCTCAAGCTCAACAACACTCCGCTCTATCTTCCCAATTCTGATATACTGAGTATGAAAACAAAGACGCTTCTGTTGGGGGGACCTAAGGTGAATTTCAAAGAACTCTCTGAAGCAAGTGGAATAAGATACGAAACGGTGAGGAACTACGTTAAGGTCCTCATTGAAGAAGGACTGATTGATGAAGTCAATGAGGAAGTGGTTGAAGTCGTCAAGAAGATGCCCAGTTTCACTTCGCAAGGTCTGACAGTTGTTGAAGCCGCGCACAGGGCTACAGGAAAAGCGGACTCCGAAAGTTCTCTCTCCGAAGAAGTATCCGAACTTCGAGAAAGAGTTCACGCCCTTCAAGAGGAGAACGAACAGCTTAGGAGAGAGCTTCAGGAAGAGAGGTCTCTCACTAACTATCTGAAAGAGAACCTGGCATCCTTTGAGGATCACACTAAGAACTCTTCTGGAATTACAGTTTACGGAAAAGAAGCAAGTACAGCTGCGGATGCTCTTAAGAGCGCTGTAAAGTCAGCCGGAAGCGGTTTTTTACAATTCCTAAAGTGGCTTTTCGACACCGAAGAGAAAGAAACTGCCGAGAGAAATGACCAGTAACTGACTAACTTCCCTTGAAAGTAAACCAAAAAGACAGGCGCCCCTTCTCAGGTGCGCCTGTCGAATCGTCATTTGCAAACGAACTAGAAGTCTACCGTTGCGAGAATTCCGGTGTACCATTTAGCCCATTTTTCTGCATCCTGCGAATCGGCCAGTCCAACCAAAGCAAAATACTCTCCTGGACCGAACACTTCGGCATCAACAGATTCGGAGAACAGTGCTATCCAGCAGAGTTGTCCAGAGAAGTCCAGAGCGAAAACGTTTATTGTTGACTCCCGATCGATATTTCCAGAATAGCTATCAACTACCTCGAAATTACCAAATCCACCAAGATACTCATAAACAAGCTCATTAAGTACGCCTTCAGTACTTGCAGGTTCGTCTGTCTCACCGACAAAAAGCTTGCCGACAATAGTTCCACGCAATCCTAAATCGGCCACCTCAAAATAGTCAGAAAGGTAAAACTGCACTGAGAATTCTGGCGGCATCAAGAATCCGAAATAGTTGCCTTCAACATCTAGCCAGTCATCAATATTGATATCAATATCATCTTCTTCTTTGAGAAGTGAGTCGATCATCTTGACGAAAAGATCTGTATGTTCACTCTTTTCCAATTCAGGAACAACTACTTCTTCTTCCAATTCTTCTTCCACATCGATAAAGCTTCCAACGATTTTGGAAATGATTTCCTTCGCCATTTCGAGTTCTGAACCTTGGTAATTCGCGAGCTCGAAAACGAACATCGTTACCGGTCCCGGTTCCGTCACATCCAGTTCCTCAGATGGGTAGTACACGGCAATGAATGGATACTCTGCTTCCGGTCTCACCTTCAATGATGCAAGATAAGCAACGAGCCCACTCTCAAGTTCTACTGTCTCTTCATATGCCCTGTCAGTCGAAGCGCCCTCGCCATAAAGAGAAGTGACCACCGCCTCAACCAACTCTTCACGCTCATAAGACTCAAGCTGATAGAAGAAGAGCCTACCGAACAAAGCGTTGTCTTCATTGAAGATTTGAGCGTCGTAGTTCAAACCAATCTTCTCCTGAAAGATCGAGTAACTATCGGGTATCATTATTTTTGAAGTGCCAATTGTCTCGGTCTTCCACGCAGGATCATCTGGGGCTTTCCACCCCTCTCTGAAGGTTACCAGTAGTGAATCTACAGTTCTTAGAGTAAGAGCAGGCAACCCTTCCGGAGCGGGAGGAACCGCCTCCAAATCAGTAGCTTCGATGGTTTCTGTAGGCTCGGGAGTAAGAGTCCTCAATCCGAGCTGTGCAGAAAGGGTAGCAGCAACAAGAATCATCACAAACATAATGAACAGTCTTTTCATACGTGCGCCTCCTCTTTCTTTGAGTTTCAAACACAAAGACTTCTTAGAAGAATTATACTACCAGAGCTTAGTTTATGATACTCAAATCGGGACCCTAATACGAACTTACGCCGTTCTGTCGAAACCTTTTGTCGTGTAGTCAAATCTCATGCCCACATACTCAAGCGCTCTTCTCAGAGCCACGTTAATTGAATAAGTCCTTGTTCCCATATAAGGATCAACTCCCTGAATACGACTGAAGAACTCGGAAAATACTGGAATTCGCGACCCTTCAGGAATCCTTTCAAGTAGCTTGCTGACACATTCTGGACAGTTCGTCTTCACAAGCCTGCATATCGCCGGAACTACCTTACCGAACTTGTCCATTACACCTGAAAAACCAAACATCCTGCATAGGAGTGGCCTGTATCTGTATTCTGTGCATCCGCCTTCCTTGCTCAATTCTGGTGAGCTCTCAAAAAGAATACAACTATCGTCGTCCGAAACGGTCTCCAATGTCGAAAGAAACAGCTCGGCTCTACCCTCATTCCAGAGTTTCAAAGAAAGCGGAAGAAATTCGGTGATTGCCACCTGAATAGCATCGCCGCGAGTTCTACAGCATTCTCTGCAGGAGGGGGGGCATCTTAAACCGGTTTCGATCCGGATTTGATTTGTTAGCTCTTCAACTGAATCAAATAGCTCCTGTACTTCGAGTGCCTTTCCATATAAGTCTTTTAACGACAGACCGCTTATCAATGACGTTCCTCCTCTAGACACGCTGGAGAAATCTTCTCACCTCTAGCAGCGCAAATCAATCCTTCACAAGTAAATTCTGCATGGAGTTATCGCGTGTGTGTGATGACAACTATTACAAAGAGGCAGTTATGCTGCCTAAGCAAGGCGCTTGTTCTGTACTTTCTCGTGAGAGCTTTGTTGGCATTTCGCTTGCTAAACTGCCTGTATCAACGTCGATTGGAATGGTTGGAAGATCCACATCTGCCGAGATTACGGAAAGACGAAGATATGAGTTTCAACCTAAGAAGAGCTGAACTAATCGAAACACAAAAGATGTGGCTGTTGCGGTTTTCCTCTTTGACAGAATCTGTGGGCATTTAAAAGTACTTTGTGTATGCTTGCTTGCGCCGGCTGATTCACGTCAACGCCCGCGAATCATTCTCACGCGTGAACCTTTTATAGAACTGAAATTCGGATCTAGAGCAACGCGCACTGACATCTCTAGAAACTCAGCGGGTTCCTCTACATTCCGAAAGGAGAGCAGCCTCAAGCAGCTGCTCTCCAAGATTGCTCAGGAGTTCTCCAATTATCTACCTGCAGAAACGATCGACCAGTTGACTAATCTTTCGAGATACTCCTGTCTAGAAGGCTCCGGAAGGGGACTCTCTTTATCTATGATGTATTCTTCAAGCGACTTGAAGCTGGCTCTACCTTCTTCAATCTCCTTCCCTATTCCTGAATCGAAGCTTCTGTATCTTTCTTTCAAGAGGTCTTCCAGCGTGCCCTCCTGCAAGAGTTTGGCGGCGGCCTTCAGTCCCAGAGCGAATGTGTCCATACCAGCTATATGGCTTGAAAAGAGATCTTTCTCTTCATAAGAACCCCTTCTCACTTTAGCATCGAAGTTCAAACCACCGGGATTGAGACCCCCGTTCTTGATTATCTCGTACATTCCTAGTGTTGTGGAGTAGACATTTGTCGGAAACTGGTCCGTATCCCATCCTAGAAGCAAGTCTCCCTGGTTTGCATCAACACTTCCAAGAAGACCATTGATCCTGGCAAATCTCAGTTCATGCTGAAAGTCATGTCCGGCAAGGGTTGCGTGATTGGCCTCAACATTGAACTTGAAGTGCTCCTCAAGACCGTACTTTCGCAGGAAAGACAATGCATTTGCAACATCGAAGTCGTACTGGTGCTTAGTAGGTTCCATGGGTTTCGGTTCTATCAGGAACTGGCCTTCGAAACCAATTTCCTTCGCATAATCTACAGCCATGTGGAAGAATCTGGCAAGATTTTCTATCTCTAGACTCATATTGGTATTAAGAAGAGTTTCATACCCTTCTCTTCCTCCCCAGAATACGTAGTTTTTACCGCCCAGCTCTTTTGTAACTTCAATCGCTTTCTTCACCTGAGCAGCAGCATAGGCATAGACATCCGCATCGCAAGATGTGGCAGCCCCATGCATGAATCTCGGGTGCGCAAACAAGTTTGCCGTTCCCCAAAGTATTCCGACGTTGCTTGTTTTTAGATGATCGGAAATATGTCTCACTATCTCATCGAGATTGTTGTTTGTCTGCCGCAGAGTATTTCCCTCAGGGGCAATATCTCGATCATGAAAACAGAAGTAGTCAATGCTTAGCTTTTCGCAGAACTCAAACGCTGCATCGACCTTAAGCTTTGCCAGAGTCATAGGATCCTTAACGCTGTCCCAGCTTCTTCTCGCTGTCGGCTGACCGAACATGTCTAGTCCATCACCCTTGAAGGTATGCCAGAAAGCCACAGCAAATCTCAGATACTCTCTCATAGTGGTCCCCATGATTGTCTCTTCGGGGTTGTAGAAACTGAACGCAAGCGGGTCGCGATTATCCGGCCCTTTGTACTGAATTCTCTCTATCTTGTCGAAAATGCTCATTGCATTCCCTCCTTTCAGTTGACAATATCCTGCTGCAAGCGGCTAATCTCTCCGAAACGTTCTTTCATGCTAATATATAGATCCTTGTATATCCTGAATACCCTGTCGTATGCACTCTTCGCGTTTTCGTTTGGTCTGTATTCTCTCTTCATCTTTATCCATGATGAAGAATCCAGACCCAATGCCTTAGAAGCGAGGCGAGCAGATCCGTACGCGGGACCTTCATCGACTTCGGGAAGCCAAATCGTCTTCCCAAGGTTGTCTGCCACTATCTGGCACCAAGTATCGCTTCTCGAACCTCCCCCGACGATTCTCACATCATTCATGTCTGATCCTAGGCCCTCAATCAGCTCAGCCCCTTCTCTCAAGGCATAAACCACACCCTCGTAGATGCTTCTGAAAATATCCCCCTTGCTGTGGAAGGATGACAAGCCGAATATGGTACCTCTAGCATTCGGATCACGATGAGGAGTCCGATCGCCGTTCAGGTATGGAAGAAACACAACTCCGTTCGAACCCGCTGGCACATTTTTCACTAGATTCTCCAAAGCATCGAAAGAGAGGCCCGCACCAAACCTCTCTTTGAACCAGTTTAAGGAGTTTGTCGCGGAAAGGATTACGGCCATATGATAGAAGTCATCGCTGGTAACATGCCGGAAGAGATGAACCGCACCTTTGGGGTCGGGTCTTCCCTTCCTAGTAAGTGCAACAACAGTTCCAGAGGTACCGATACTGACCATTGCGTCGCCCGGATTCTCGACACCGCATCCGTAAGCCGATGCCGCGTTGTCGGCACCACCTACTACAACGGGAACGTTTCTCAGCTCAGGAAGCGAAGCGCTTGTTACCGTTCCTGCTATCTTGGCCGATTCGATCAGCTCCGGACTTGCTGACTCCTCAATACCTACGATCTCCATAATACTTCTGTCGAAACTGCCATCAAGATCGAGCATAGAAGTACCGGATGCATCTGAGAAATCAGTCACAGATCTTTCTGTGAGTTTGAAGACTATGTAGTCCTTTGGCAACATCCACTTACGTATCTTACTGAACTTATCGGGCTCGTTTTCTGCAAGCCAGAGGATCTTGGGAAGCGTGAACCCTGTCAACACAGGATTTCCAAATCTCTCAACGATCTTTTTCTCCCCGCCATACAATTCGGTAATTGTTTCACACTGTCTTTCAGTTCTCTGATCACACCAGAGAATCGCCGGATACACAACGTTTCCATCTTCATCTAATGCGACAAATGAATGCATCTGTCCGCTGATTGATATCGCGTCGGGAATAACTCTGTTTCTTTGAACTAGATCCTTTAAGACGACTTCGGCTGCATTCCACCAGATCTCGGGGTTCTGTTGAGCCCAGCCCGGCCTCGGCGTCTCCATTGAGATCTCCTCCGTGGAAGAAGCGATAATTTTCCCGTTTTCGTCGACCGCTATTCCCTTCACAGAGTTTGTTCCTATGTCTATTCCTAAGAATATGCTCATAGTCGTACTCCTTTAAACAAAATCGATTGTCTTCTTATCAATTATGTGAAGAGCCGCCCCGATCATCTTGGAACTTGCTCTACCCTTTTCGTGAAGTACGCTTCTTATGACTCTTATGTTCTGTCCGGTGGCGTATAGGACCCTTGAATTGACCAGATCAACAAGGTTGCGCAAAGATCTTTCGGGAAGCATTGACGCGACGCCGCCCAAAACGACAACTTCGGGATCAAGTGAATTAACTATGTTGATTATCCCTACACCCAGGCTTCTTTCAACCTCCTCAAGAAGGTACTTATATTCTGGATCTGACGAACTCAACACACCTAGATACTTCTCGTTGTTACTACTTCCTCTCAGAGCAAATCCCATCTCTTCTGCCCGACCAACTATTGCTTCAGTAGAAGCTATAGTCTCCCAGCAACCAAAGTTTCCACAATAACATTGCTTCCCATCTGTCTGAACCGTCATGTGTCCCAATTCGCCTGCAGAGTAGTCCCGACCTCTATAAATCTGCCCGTCGAACATTATCCCGCACCCGATTCCCTCTGACACATATACAAAAACGATATCTCCTGCATTTGCAAGAGCGGGGTTATTCCACTTCTCGGCAATCAAAGAGAGATTTGCTTCATTGTCAAGAAATACAGGATAGCGTCTGGATAGCCTTTCTCTGAGGACAAGATCCTTCCAGTTCAGATGAGGAACGTATACTATTCTTGAGTTCTCAACATCGACAATTCCAGGGACTGATACGGAGTAACCGAGAAATCTATACTTAGGGATATTTTTGGAAATTATCGAAGCCTTCTCGGCAAGGATTTTCATGAACTCATAGAAATCGGGAGGTGTTCTGAATTTGCTCATGACCGAAACAGACCCATCGAAGAATCCTTTACCTACTGTAGTCTCTTCGACGCCAATATCTATTACAATAGACATGAAGGCCTTTCTGTTGAGGCGAAGAACGATGGCCTTTCTTCCAATACGACCGGTCTCTTCCGCACTTACTTCTTCACAGAGCCCAACAGACAAAAAGTCCTTTATTATTTTTGTTATGGTACTGGGGTTCAGACCCGATGCAATTGCAAGGTCTCGTCTAGTTGTGACAGGACTCTTCCTCAACAAATGAAGAATCAGCTTTCTATTAGATCTTCCAATGTTTTCTGAATCCAGCTTCTTTCCCACCAAGGCGAAATCCCCCTTTCTACTCTAGCTTACTACCTAATACAGATTAGAATAAATCTCAACAGGAGCATTTACAGGCGGTTGTTAAGGAATATCACTCTTAACTTGTCTTTTCCTAATTTATTTATTGCCGCAAAAAAAAGAAAGAGTTTCACTGTTGGTATCCTCTGATAGTTCTTATTTCACTGTTTGAGAACAATTAAACCTTATTGCATGACAATTCTAACAGAGGGAAAGAATGAAGACAGAGAAAAAAACCATCTGTTCAGAAAGCAAATCTCTTTGAACTGCTTGAAAACCCGTCTCAGACAAAAGAGGATCTCTTATTTGTTTGCTGCAGAATATAACATCTTATATCTATTTGAATGGTTCCTGAAAATGTTTTCATTAAGATCAGGGATGATGTAAGGAAATCTAACCGTAAATATCTGAGATTGCTCGAAAGACATGTTGAAGAGGATGGGACATCATACCTTGAGAGTCAAAATGTTGTCAGTCTTTTGATGTTCTTGAAACAGTCACTACTCTAGAACTAAGTGTCTCTCCTTTTCTTGGTCTCGACCAGGCAAGTTTGATGATCAATAAAGACAGGTATCTTTTCATTCTTGGCTATGACAGAATAGAAGTACCATTCAGAGAAAAAGACGAGCGTTGGAGTGTATAGATTTTTCTGACGCACTTGCCAGCAAGGAGAGACTTGCTATTTTGAGAGAAGTGAGCAGAGAGCCACACCGTCCAGTTAGGCTTGCAAAGAAACTGAAGATCTCCGCCGGAGATCTAAGCAACCACCTCGAAAAACTGAAGAAGTGAAGGCTTTTGGAGAGTGTCTATGATGGTGAACATGTGAAATACACCGTTAGGGCCGACGAAATTAAGAGATTGGCCAGCGATAGACTAGACAGACTACTCAAGGAAAAGACCGAATGAATATCGATTATGAACTTTCACTCCAAACAAACGGGGCCAGAGGCCCCGTAATCATTTGAAAGAGATTCATTTACCAACGAAATCAATGAACAAGTCCATAAACAGCTCTGTGTTCTCAACGATAATACTGTGTCCATACTCTTCAAGGACCTTTACTTGCACATTCCTAATGACTCTTTCAAATCTCCTCGCCATCTCTTCTGAGATTATCTGATCTAGCTTTCCCACGATGATCAGAAAGGGAACTTCGGTCCCTTTTAGCTCTTGAGTAAAATCGTATCTGTCAAGAGCCCTGGCATTTTCGACAAAACACCTTCCGTCCATCAGGAGCGCCTCTTCAACCAGAACCTCTAGAAACTCGTCCTCTGCTCTTGTCGGCATAACCCCAATAAGAGCCTTCTTCAGGAGGTCTCTGTTGCCCTTATACATCTCAAGATATGGATAGGCCTCTTCAGGTGTAGTAAGTCCGTCAGGCGGAGCCGGATCGACAAGAACAACCCGGTCGATCAGATCGGGTCTCTTCACAACCACGCTCTGAGCAACCGCTCCACCTAAAGAGTGGCCGACTAATACTACTCGGTCAACTTTCATCTCAAGTATGAAATCAATAACATAGTTCGCGTAATCTTCAATACTTACTTCTTCAAGCCTATCCGACCTTCCGAAATTCGGCAAGTCAATTGCATAACCTTTGAATCTCTGCGGAAGAATCTCTAGAGAAGGCTCGAACCATTTGCTCGAGGCGAAGTTTCCATGGACAAAGACCACTGGAATTCCTTCAGAATCCACGGTTTCAAGATAGAAGATCTTCTTGTCGACAACTGTAACGTACTTCTTAGCAATCTGCCTCTTCATGAATAACTCCCTCCCGTCTAGCAAGTTGGTTTCTCGATCATTATCTTTCGCATTAACATCTTTGAACACAATCGAAGCACTTTCACCAACTTCAAGCGCAAAAACATTTATCTCAGAACCGATTGCCATGAAGACCAGGTAGGTCATCAGAACCGCTGCCAACTGCTTCTTGCGCATTTCAAATCACTTCTAAGAAGCCTCTTAGTCTACCCTACAAACCAAGATAAGAGCGCTTGACATATTCATTATGCATGAGGTCTTCCGCAGTACTCTCGATTGCAAGAGTTCCGTTCTCTATGACGTAACCTCGGTCGATTACTTTCAGACCCTGCCTAACGTTTTGCTCAGAGAGAATCATAGAGACTCCTTCAGATTTTATGGCTAAGAGTTTCTCAAAGAGCTCTGAAACCAGAGAAGGTTGGAGTCCAACTGAAGGCTCATCTAGAATCAGAAGTCTAGGAACCGCCATCAGAGCACGGCCCACTGCAAGCATTCTCTGCTGACCTCCGCTCATAGTTCCCGCCAACTGATAAGCGCGTTCCTTAAGAATCGGGAATATTTCGAAGACAAACTCCAACCTCTCGTCGACTCTGTCTCTTGCCTCCTTGATATAGGCGGCTCCGATTTTCAGGTTTTCAAGAACCGTCATTATTGGGAACAACTCACCGTCTTGCGGAACTACCGAGATCCCCTTCCTTACAATCGTGTGAGTTTCATAGGGAAGAAGGGATTCGCCTTCAAAGAGGATTTCTCCTTCTTTCGGTTTCACAAGACCGATTATGGAATTTATCAAAGTTGTCTTTCCTGCTCCGTTAGGACCAAAAAGGCCAACAGCCTCCTTTCCGACTGAGAAGGAAATGTCCGAAATAACTTGAATTCTTCCGTAAGAAACATATAGATTTTTGACTTCAAGCATCAGGCATCCTCCCCCAAATAAGCGGTGATCACATTGTGTTGCTGTGAAACCTCACTATATGGACCTTCAGCGATAATTGCTCCTCTGTCTAGCACAATAACTCTCTCAGTAATCTCTCTAATTACACTCATGACGTGCTCTATTATGCAGATTGTCACACCAGTATCTCTAATCTTTCTTACAGTATCTATCATCTCTCTGGTTTCATCCATATTCAAACCCGACATAACCTCGTCTAGAAAAAGAAGCTTTGGCTTTGTTGCCATAGCTCTGGCGATTTCGATCTTCTTGATTTCCAAGACAGTTATCTTATCAAGGGCTTCGTTAGGTTTAGCAAGACCGATCGTTTCGCAAAGCTTAATCGCGCTCTTTCGACCATCCTTTAGCTTTTCTCCGTTTCCGAACAGCCCACCAACCATAACATTTTCAGCTACGGTGAGATTCTTAAGGGGGCGCGCAATCTGGAAAGTTCTGGCTATTCCCAAATGGCATCTCTTATGAGTAGGCAGAAAAGTAATATCCGTACCATCAAAGACTATTCTGCCTTCACTCACAGTATGTAGTCCCGATATCACATTTGTAAGCGTTGTCTTTCCTGCGCCATTGGGACCTATTAGTCCTAGAATCTCGCCCTGCCGAATCTCCATTGTGACATCATCTACAGCTACAAGCCCACCAAAGCGCTTAGTTACTTTTTCAACTTTGAGTATACTCATTTTATCGTTCCTCCAGACGGCGTTTTCTTATTCCAAAGAGATCTTTTAAAGCACCATACACACCATTAGGCATGAAAAGCACAACAACAACGATTATCACGCCATATATTATCAAATGACCGTAGGGCATTATTAGCTTCAAATACTCTGAGGAAAGACCAAGAATAACTGCGCCAAGGACTGGGCCTATCGTCGAATAGATTCCTCCCACCAGTGCCATTGCTATTGGAAGAAGAAGATAGTGAGCTGAAAAGCTGCTTTCTGGATACACAAATCCGTACTGAAGTGCATATGTTGATCCTATTACACCCTGAATAATCGAAGTCACAACAAATACAAAAATCAGGTACTTGTAGATATTGACCCCATGAGATTTTGCAACAGTTTCATCGGCTCTTATTGCATCGATAGCAAAATGGATTCTCGACCTCTGAAACAGTTCAGAGATTACAATTGTACCTACCGCTATGCCGAGCATTAACCAATATACTTTTGTTGAATCGTAATTGAAGAGGGTTGTGTAGACTATCTTTCCGCTGGGACCGCCCGTGAGTTTGCGCAGGTTTCTTATTATGACCATGAAGACGCTTGCAAGAGCCATTGTCGTAATGGCAAAATACAGACCTCTCAAGCGCAGAATAGCCATACCAAGAAGCAAGGAGACCCCACCGGCCAGCAGGCCACCCAGAACAATGCCCATTACTGGGTCAACACCAAAATCAGCAACAGCGATTATTCCTGTGTAGCCACCAAGTCCGAAGAATCCGGCTGTTCCGAAGGACAGCTGACCTGTTCTTAGCATCATATCCCAACTGATTGCCAGCGTCATGAATGTCAGAATCGTGATCGCAACACTAATGAAGTACGCTTCTGTAAGAATCGGAAGAAGCGCCGCTGCTATCAGCACTAGCAAAATTATTAGCGACTTGGTTATCTTCATAGTGATTGCCTCCTTAGTGATCTGATCATTATGACAGCTATTAACACCCCAAAGAAAACAATGTCTGACCAACCGGCGTAACCAGGAATTGACTGCACAATGGCTTCTCCAACTCCTAGCACAATACCACTAACAAGAATACCCGTAAGATTTCCAAGTCCCGCCATTGCCACAAGACAAAAAGACTTCATCGTAAATGCCGCTCCAACTGACGGGAAAATCGCAAATCTGGGCACCATGACTCCAGCTGCAATTCCGAGGATCGCAACAGAGATTCCGAATACAAAGAGATAGACGAAACCCGTATTAATTCCTACAATCTTCGCGCCACGTGGGTTTTGGCCAACCGCAAAGGTAGCCTGTCCTAACCTGGTTTTCTTCAAGAAAAGCTGAAGAGCTATCAGTACTGCAAAAGCGGACAGAACGTACAAAAGCTCATATGTGCCAAATCTAACACCCGCTATAGTTGTTGACGAAGAAGAGTATTCGACATACACGCTTCTTGGTCTTGATGTCCATATGAGATTCATTGCCTCCAGCAATATCATAGATATTCCGAAAGTGAGTAGCAGCTGGTTCAAATGACCCGACTTTAGAACTCTCGTTACAGTCAGTTTATAGATCACTACTCCTAGCAAGAACAACAGAACGAAAACAGGAATTATGGACAGTAAAGGATCCATTCCCAGGTTTGTCGAAAAGAGATACACAAAATAGATCCCTAATGAGAGAAAATCTCCATGGGCAAGATTCATTATTCCTACCACTCCGAGGGTTAGAGAAAGCGGCAATCCAACCAATGAATATAGGCTTCCCCTCTGGAGTCCGTAAATAGCAGCGTGAGGCTTCCAGATAGCCACCACGACAATTACTGCAATCAGGAGAAAGACATTCCTGTGCTTCTTCAAAAACGAGATACTCTCCAAGTCAGTCACCACCCAAGCTACAGCTTTTTAATAATAAGGTCGGGCACGGATGCCCGACCTAGATTCGCTTATCTTCCTTCCCAGGAAGGAAACGGGTACATTGGTTCGGCAGTCTTAAGATCTAGCGGCCAAATTACCTGCTGCTCTCCACCCTGCCACTGAAGAATCTTCTGGGCAGTGAAACCCTGATGATTTATCACATTGCTGGGAGCCATCTTCAAGACTTCACCTATTGGGGAAGCATATTCAACTTCCTCAAGAGCCTTTATGAGCGCAGCTTTCTCAAGCGTACCGGCTGCTTTGATTCCTTCAGCAAGGAAGTAGATATTCGTGTAGCCGAGCGGTGCAAAGTAAGTTGCCGGTTCCTCGTCGTACTTCTCGATGTAAGCATTCCAGAAATGCTCTGCGGTCGGGCTTACCTTGTTGATTGTTGGTGCCCACATCCCGTAGAGAGTGACGCCTTCTGCCAATGGAGAGTCACCGAAATGTGCCGGCCATCCTGGAGGCGCTCCGACGAAAAACTTCGGAGCAAAACCGACTTCCTTTGCCTGCTGGAGCATTGGAAGAGCATCGGCATCGTAACCTGCCCAGACAAAGAGATCGGGGTCATAGGTCTTAGCCTGCTGAAGCATTGCTCTGTAATCTCCTCCGCCAAGAGCAGCACTCTTGAAAGAGACTCCCATGTAGTCGTCCATGACGGCTGCCCAAGTTCCTTCTCCCTGATCGGCCTGAGCTTGAAGCACAAGATAGGATTCATGAGAGGCAGTTCCAAAACCGCCTTCTTCATAGGCAAGGAAGATCTTTTCAAGTACAATGTCAGGATAAGCCTCAGCTAGTTCAGTCCATCCTAGACCGTAGCTGGCACCCTGTTGATAATCCCATGGATGAAGGTGAAAATACCAGTCTGCATCCGGTCCAACAGCATTCTCACAGAGGTATGAAGCTGCGCCGCTCCAGATAGTGATCTTCTGATATCTTTTCATCACGGGAATCTGGGCAAGATGGACAGAAGAAGCCATTCCTCCCACGAAGAAATCTACTTTGTCCACTGTAGCTAGCTTTTCGATCGCTGCAGCGCCCTTTTCGGGTTTTAGTTCACTATCCACGACTATTAGTTCCAGAGGTCTGCCGAGCAGCCCTCCTGCAGCGTTGATCTCTTCTACAGCAAGTTTCATTGCTTTTGCAGACTGATCACCTGTTATGTCTCCAAGGGGAACAACCGCACCGATCTTGATTGGAGTAGCCGCGAACATCAGCGATGCTACAACAACCACAAGTGAAACAAACAATACTTTTTTCACTTTCCCACCTCCTACGTAGGTTGTTTAGATGATTTCCGAAAGAAACTGGAACACAAAACATTTCCAAGAAAGGCACAATTTGAGCTTCCTAAGTCATAAGTCATTAGACTCTCTTCACTACTACTGCGGTTCCCATTCCTCCACCAATGCAAAGCGAAGCAAGACCAAACTCAAGATTTCTCTTTTCCATTTCGTAGAGCAGAGTAACGATGATTCTGTTTCCCGATGCACCAATTGGGTGTCCAAGCGCAATAGCACCTCCATTGACATTGGTTCTTTCAATCAGCCATTCCTTTGTGACTCCATAGATCTCCATAAGTCCTCTAATCACGGAAAGCGACTGGGAAGCGAAAGCCTCATTGAGCTCGATGAGCCCTACGTCCTTGATGTTCATCGCAGCTTTATTGAGAGCCTTTTCTACGGCTGGAACAGGACCGTATCCCATATATGCTGGATCGACTCCCGCCTGAGCAAATGAGACTATCTCTGCAATCGGTTTAAGCCCGTACTTCGTTACTGCTTCTTCACTTGCCAGGACGGTTGCACTTGCACCGTCATTGATTCCCGATGAATTCCCTGCCGTCACTGAACCGTCCTTCTTGAATGCAGGTCTCAACTTCGCCAAAATCTCCATGCTCGTATCTCTAGGATGCTCATCGGTATCAAATACAATGTCTCCCTTTCTATTCTTTATGACAACGGGAGTGATTTCATCCTTGAACTTTCCTGCAGAGATTGCTTCTTTTGCCCTCTTCTGGCTTTCAAGTGCAAATTCGTCTTGCTCCTGTCTGCTTATGCTGTATTTTGCTGCGAGGTTTTCCGCAGTAACGCCCATGTGATAATCGTTAAAAACATCCGTTAGCCCATCTCTTATCATGTGATCCGTTATGGAGCCGCTGCCCATCCTGTAACCAAACCTTGCCTTGTCCAGCATGTAAGGGGCTATAGACATGCTCTCCATACCACCTGTCAAGACCAGATCGGCTTCGCCCGTAAGGATATCCTGGGCCCCGATCATCGTCGATTTCATTCCGGATCCGCATAGCATGTTCACTAGATATCCGGGACTCTCGATAGGTACGCCTGCTCCGATTGAGACCTGCCTTCCCGGTCCCATACCTTGATTGGCAGTCAATATGCAACCCATTATGGTTTCTTCGATGTTCTTGGGGTCTACCTCTGATTGTTCTATCGCAGCCTTTGATGCCGTAACACCAAGCTCGACCGCCGGAACATCTTTCAAAGCCCCTCCGAAAGTACCTATTGCTGTTCTCTTTGCACCAACTATGAAGACCTTCTTCATCAAAAACCTCCTAAATCAATCCAACCTCGCTGGCCTGTTTTCTTAACTCAGATCTAAAATCGGGATGAGAGATGTTAAGCAAAGACTCTACTCTCTGGAAGACATTTAGACCCTTCAACCTCGCGATTCCAAACTCAGTGACAACATAATCAGTATCTTGCCTAGGCACAGTTACCGGAGAACCCAGAGGGAGAAGAGGAACGATTGTGGAAACGGTTCCCTTCTTGGCGGTGGACCTCAGAGCAATTATCCCCTTTCCGTTCTTCGCCATAGAGGCCCCTCTGTGAGTATCAAGCTGTCCTCCTGTGCCACTATAGTGCCTTGTTCCGATTGCTTCCGAACACACCTGTCCCGTTAGATCAACGGATATGGCAGTATTTATGGATACCATGTTATCGTTTTGCGCAACAACGTAAGGATCGTTCACATAGCTCCCTCTAAGCAAAAGAACCCCAGGATTGTCTTCCACAAAGGAGTACATTCTCTTCGTTCCAAGGGCGAAAGTAGCAATGAACTTCCCTTTCCAGAGACTCTTTCTCGAATTCGTTATCGCTCCCTTTTCGAAGAGATGAATCATGGACTCCGTGAACATTTCGGTATGTATTCCAAGTTCATGCTTGTCTTCCATCAACTTGGCAACGGCATTTGGAATACCGCCAATTCCGATCTGCAGAGTGGCGCCATCTACAACTAATGACGATATATGCTCGCCAATTCGCATCTCCGTCTCCGAGGGTTCGGTATCGGGAAGCTCAGGAATATCAAAACTGTTCTCTATCACATAGTCAACTTCGCTTATGTGAACATGTGTATCCCCATGGGTTCTTGGAGCCCTGTCGTTTACTTCCAGGATCACCATTTTCGCGTTCTCAACCATGTCCCTCTCGTAAACGGTAGAAAGGGAAACCGTCATGTAACCATTCTTGTCCATGGGAGATGCGACTCCCCAGAATATGTCAGGTTTGTTGGCCATAATACGTTCCACGCCAGCAGTATGTAGATTATTCGGAATGTAGGTTACAGTCCTCAGTCCGTTGCTAACTGCCTTCCTAGCACCCATCGAGTGGAACCATGATTCATTAAGGAATCTTCCTTCGTACTCTCTGTTAACAAAGAAGGGGTACTCACCAATGTTCAAACAAGTTGCTACGGCTACGTTTTCGACACCATCAACCCTGTGGAGATTTTCAAGAAGACCCCGAGCTTCCATAGCGGCCATGCTGGTCACGATTTTTGTGCCAGATCTTACGTTCCTGAGGCCTTCTTCTATGCTAATTCTCTTCTTCTTATATTCATCCTTCCAATTCAACTAAAAGCACCTCCGTACCCTTTTGCCATTAGCGAAGCAAGTTCTATCAGATACTCGTCCCATTTCTCGTATTCCTTTTCATTCCCAAAGAGAAGATCCAGACCCATGAAATGTCCGATCCCCATCAAGAAGACTCCAAGATCTCGCGAGTCAATCTGTCTAATCTCATTCTTGAACCTGGCCTCTTCAAGCGAACTTATGTATGACGTGAGGAGTCTTTCATAGTAGAAGCGGCCTGTCTCCGGCTGCACAAATTCCGACTCTCTCACGATGTTGTAGAGCTCCTTGTGAACATCCATGAACAGAAGAAACGCCTTGTAAGACCTGATCTCTCTGTTTAGTCTTCCTTCAACGCCGGAAACGGCGTCTCTCATTGTTCTCCTGAGATTCCTGTTTGCCTGATAAACAAGCTCCTGAAGGAGTTTCTCTTTGCTTTCGAAATGCAAGTAGAATGTACCTTGACCGTAACCTGCCCTACTTGTGATATCGTAAATCGAAGTCTCGAAATACCCCTTCTCGCCCATAAGCTTTTCCGCAGCAAGAAGAATGACTTCTTTCGCCTTGGTACCTCCGCTTGCCTTTGTTCTGTCAAAAGTGAAATCAAGTGCTTCTCTGTCAAATTGCTGAGATTTAACAAATCCACCCAGAGTAAAATCAACCAACGACTCTACAGTGGAATCAGGAACCCTTGTTCCGTTGTAGATAATCCAGTAGATAGCAGTAAATCTCGAACTACCAACAAGAAACCACAACTCGGGCAATGAAAGTGTGGACTTGCCTATAGAGACAGTTGAAAGAAGAGAATCCTTATAGATCTTGTCGACCGAACTCTCAACATCGGGAAATCTATACTCGGCTTCGTGGAATGCGATAAATTTCTTCCTCGATCCCCAAAGAATATTGAAGACAGTTCTATACAGATTGAAGAGTCTTTCTCTGGAATTGCGACCGGTTATCGAGGTTGTTGCGGCCTCGAATTCAGCCTTAATGTCCTGCACAATTTCCTTAAACACCTGTTCTTTTCCTGCGTAATGTCTGTAAAAGGCTCCATTAGACAATCCGCAGGTCCTACATATATTGGCAACAGACGTCATCTCAAAACCAAGACGACTGAACAGCTCTTCAGCCGCCTGCTTTATCTGTAATCTTGTTCTCTCACTTCGAGAGATCTTCAAATCACGAGTCCCCCGTCGACACCGATCACCTGACCGGTTAAGTAACTTGCTTCGTCAGAAATCAGGAAGAAGTACACATTTGCAATCTCCTCGGGAAGACCCATTCTCTTCAACGGTATCCTCTCTTCGAGCGCTGTAATTATCTTCTCGGGCATTTTCTCAGTCATTGGAGTCTTAATGAAACCTGGAGCGACAGCATTAACTCTGATCTTGGCTCCTTTTCGAGAAAGCTCTTTTGCCCATGTCTTTGTCATGGCTATTACTCCTCCTTTGGAGGCGGAGTAGTTTGACTGACCGATATTTCCAAACACTCCGACAACTGAAGAGGTGTTGACAATTGCACCATAACCTTGATCAAGCATCACAGGCGCAATAGCCTGTGTCATGTTAAATACACCCTTCAGATTCACGTCGATAACTAGATCCCAATCTTCTTCCGTCATTCTCTGGATCAGTGCATCCCTAGTGATTCCGGCGTTGTTAACAAGCCCATCAATGTGACCATACTCACTCTTGATTTCGTTGACCAAATCAGCTATTGCCTTTCTATCCGTCACATTCAGCTTCTTTGGTATTACCTTTCCCGGGAGCTCAGCGAATTCATTCTTCAAGCCTTCAAGACCTTCAGTATCCATATCGCAGGCATAGACTATCGCCCCTTCTCTCGTGAATCTCTCAACTGCTGCTTTACCAATACCTCTTGCGCCACCAGTAATGATGACAACCTTACCTTCCATTCTCACCTTTGCGCCTCCTAAACTTTGCCCCATTTTACGGTTGTTGCGGCCCAGACGAAGCCTAATCCGGCGCCGACCATAACGATCACATCACCGTCTTTGATCTTTCCTTCTCTCAAACCCAATTCAATTGAGAGAATTTGATCATTTTGTCCAAGATGGCCATAGTCATCGAGGTATGTGCTCTGTTCTTCTTTGAGTCCGAGTTCCTCAAGAACAGCAAAATGGGCTGATCTCTTGAAATGCAATATCGCCAGATAGTCAATGTCTCTTTCTGAATAACCGCTCTTTCTTAGAGACTCTCTGATAACCCAATAGAAGTTGGGCATTGTCGTCTCTCCAAGACGCTTCTTGAATTCTGCCGTGTCTCCCTGGACACGAAAATGGTATTCCGACACATCTTCTCTGCTCATCGGCCATTTTTTTGTTCCGCCTACCGGGACGACACAAAGTTCGGAAAAGGAGCCGTCACCTTTGAATGCGGAAGAGAGAACGACATTTTCGTTATACCCTTTCTTCATGACTACTGCCGCTCCGCTTGCTCCAACATCCAGCATAAAAGAAGTAGAGGGCTCGGAGAGATTCATCAGATCAACATTCCTATAGCCGCTTACAAGGAGCACTGTTTCCACGTCGTCTCGCGCTATCATCATACTCTTTGCGATATCCATGCCAGCCATCATCGAGCCGCACATGGCTTCCATATCGAACGACCAGGCATTTGTTGCCCCAATCTCGTCGGCCACCTTTAATCCGGCCAACCAGCAAGGATAATCCTTGTGTTGAGCTCCATTCCAGATTATCAAATCGACATCTTTGGGATGAGTACCGGAGTTTTCGAGAGCTTTCTTTGCGGCTCTTATTCCCATGCTGCTCGTTGTGTCTTCTGGTCCTGGAAGCAATCTCCTCTTCACCCCGAACTTCAGTTCTATCACGTCTCGAGGAATTCCAGTCGCCTCAGCTATCTGGTCGGGCGTCATGTAACTGTCGGGTATGTATGTCCCGATTCCCGCTATGCCAATTACCGGAACTGAACTCACCAAGATCACCCCTCACACTTTGCGTGGCGTGATTCATCTCTCATAAATGAAAGATGAATCATCTCTCACTTTTAGAATACACTAAACCCTTTGAGATTCTAAGTTCGATTTGAGCCGTTTAACGAGGATTATTGTCGAAGTAAGATGAATAACTTCTACATTGTCTTGTTTACTAACAATTCTTTAGAACAAAGCCTATTACAGCCGTAATGAATTCTCCTGACTTTTCGAGGAAAGCTCCGTGACCCGCATCTTTAATAACCAAAAACTCGGAGCCTTTTACTTTTTCGTGAATCATCTCTATCTCTTCAATTGGAGTAATAATGTCTCTATCAGCACCAAGAAGTAACGTTGGACACTCAATCTTGTGAAGCTCATCCAGCACGTTGAAATCAGGATTTGAAGAGATAAGCCTTATGAAACCTTCAAACCATTCCCGATTGAGAGTTGACTTAAAGGTCTTCTGCCTTTCTTTCAGCCAGTTCAGGTTTCTGTTATAGAACAAGTCGGAGTATATAAACGGAATTGCAAGTTTGAAGAACCTCTCCCCATCGTATAGCATTGCGGCTTCCTTCCACGCTTCGCCCAACTCAGCAAGGTAAGGTGTGATTCTTGCAGGGGTGTTCGCGAGGACCAATGATTTGACCCTTTCTGGATACTTTATTGCAAACATCTCCGCCACCTGTCCACCATAAGAGAGACCTACTATATTTCCTTTAGAGATATTCAGAAAGTCAAGTAGATCGACAAGATCATTCACGTGAACAGAGATATGGTATTGTGACTGCTTCCTTTCGGACCGTCCCTGATCCCTGAAATCCATGAGTATCAGTCTGAAATGCTTGGAGAAATCTGTCAGAAAAGTTGCCCATGAATGCGTGGACATCATTATCCCGTTAAGAATGACAAGCGATGGTCTGTTCTCATCTCCATGTTCTTCGTAATATATCCGGGTACCATCTTTTGTTGTGAGTAACGACATAGCTTCACCTCCGCACTAATTATGGCACCAATACCACCGATTAGTCAAAACACTCTTCCGTGATGATAAACTCTTAATGGTGAGCTATTATCAAGTCCTTTAGGATCGAGAATTCCCACAATGAAAGGATGATAAACATGTCGAAATTCATGCAGGATATGCTAGAGCAACCAGATGCCGTTAGAAGACTCCTTTCCTCTTCTGACATTATCTCGAAGAAGGCGAAGAGTCTTAATTTCGAGAGGGTACTTTTTACAGGGATGGGAGCTTCACTCCATGCGGCGGAGACGGCAGCTTCCTTTCTAAAATCATCAGGGGTAGACGCCGCAAGTCTTGAAATGTCCGAACTTATATCTTACTCATCCAGGGAGCTCCTCAAACTGTATTCCACCATCTTCCTGATCAGTCAGTCTGGTGAAAGCGCTGAGCTGCTGAGGTTCATTGAAGATAACACGGAACTACTTCCAGTGATGGTATTGATCACGAACAATGAACAGAGCAGTGCCGCTAATTTTTTTCCAGGTGAAAGGGTTTTCCTCCTCGAGGCCGGAAATGAAAGATCTATGGGTGCTACCAAGACTTTCGTAAACAGCGTAGTCTTAATGTTGTTGATTGCTGCTTCAAAGACGGGAAGATCGTTGAATTTCTCTGAACTGCCTTCAAGAATAGAAGAGGCGATTTCTCTTGATTTGTCTTGGCTCGCCACTCTTCTTTCTGAGAAGAGGGAGAAGATTCTTGTCGCAAGAGGATACGGCATCGGAGTTGGCAGCATGGCAAGACTTATGTTTGCCGAAGTCGCTAAGATTAGCTTGATTTTCTACGCAGGAGCAGCCTTCAGGCATGGCCCTGTTGATCTGTTGATTGACAGACCGGTTGTACTCACTATGAATCCGGAAGGTGTAACCCAAAACCTGATGCAGGAACTACACAGAGATATTTCAGACAAGTGTGACCTAATAACGCTAACGAATTTAAAGAAAGAGAGTGTAGAGTCCATATATGTTTCCGAAGGTCTAGACGAAGTGCTTGCCTCAATTCCGATGATGAATGTTCTTCAGAAGTCCGTTGAAGAGATAGCGAGAAACCGGGGTTTCGATCCTGGGGCAGGAGTCTACGGAACGAAAGTAACGACGAAGGAATAGAAATATAGAGTACTTGTTGCAGAAGTTTCCACCCGTACGATGTCCTCATCACTACCCATAGGTTAGGGAGTAAGTGAGAAATCATATCATGCTCCTTCGCCCTTGACAACACATGCTGTATTTGGCTCTTGATGATCCTGAGATCCTAAGTCCTCCCTTGAGGGAGGACTACGCATTGGCGGAGGGTGTCTCTGAAGGAACGAGTGCAAGACTAAGAGGGACCAACACCGAGAGCTCGTTTCGAGAAAAACCATATTCGAGATGCCATAAGCAAGGAGAGAAAGCAGATCCTGTATAGTATCACTGCAGAATGACAGAACAAGAGAGGCGAAGAATGGTATAGACCACAGAAACCGGTCAGTCTCTATTTTTGCTTCTTGGCTTTTCGCAGCGCTCAGCGTGCAGCGTTTATTGACAAGCGGGTCTTTGAGCCGCAAGCGGTCTCTCAAGCTCTGCGGGGACTTATAATCAATAGCGCAGAAATGCGACATCAGGTCTATTGATAACGATTACTAGTTCAGGAACTCAGGAATAAGGTGACTGAACTCCAAAGATGATGATGTGGGCAGCGATGAGGTAAGAATCCGGGTATAAGATACCACCTAAATCGGATTCATCGATCAAGACTTCTCTTATACATGAATTCTTCGACTTGGCACAAAAAAGCGAAGCTCCAGTTTTCATAAAAGCTTCGCGGTTCAAGGCTTCTGGAGACTTTCAGAATATACTTATCTTGAAGATACCGCTAGGAAAAGGAGGCGCATATCAACCCCACCAACGGATGAATTTGAAGAATCTCGATTTCTTCTGCACCAGATTTTTCGAAGATCTCTCGCATGAACGAGATGCTCGCCGGATGATCTGTCTCGCTGTCATCAAAATAGACCTCATCCCAATCGTCCCTGTACTTGCCAGGATCATCGAACCACATGATGTCGCCGACAACAATCCGCCCAGGACGTTTAAGCATCGCTGAAAGCTTTGAAATTGCCTCGGCCTTCATAGAATCAGTAAGATGGTGAAGAGAGTATATAGCGACTATCTTGTTCACATTCTTTTGCGAAATATCAGTCTCTTCACACGGGTCCTCAAAAGATCCTCTAAAGAACTCTACATTCTCTGCTCCCGCGCTTGCAACGTTCATTCTTGCGTCTTCGAGCATCCTTTTACTTATGTCTATACCTATTACTTTTTTGCAGTACGGACTGGCTGCCACGGCCCACCTCCCTCGCCCGGTTCCAATATCTAGCAGAACGTCATCCGCGCCAAGCTCAAGAAAATCAAGAGCAAGAGCTCCCACCATTGCGATTATGTCTCCCTTGAATGGGTCGATATCTGCTATAGGCGAAGCTTCGGGAAGGCTGTCAAACTCCTGTTCAAGTTTTCTACGGTCATACTGCTGCTCCAAACAACTCACCTCATGACTGGTATCATATCACCTAGATTATACGCCTTATGAATAAGCAAGGCGAAAAAAGAAGATCGAATCAAACAATCTCGATCTCCCTTCCTTCCCGAAAGCTCCTGTAGGCAGCAGAGACCACTTCAAGAGCTCTCAACCCGTCTTCTCCATTAGTAAAAGGTTCCTTCCCAGAATGAATCACTTCAAGAAACTCTCTCGTCAAAAGCAGATCGAGATCATCTCCGTAGTTTTCCCAGCGATTTCCTTTCTCGCTGGAACTTACTTCAATCTTAGAGTTGAAGATATCCAGAAAGAGAGTACCTCTGGTTCCCACAATGTGTATAGTCACATCACCCCAGTAAGGATGGATTCTCGGTCTCGACCAGCTGCAGTCAAGCGTCATGTACTGGCCCGTTGAAAGTCTGAACATCTCCAGTCCGCAGTCTTCGACACGTGTATCGTGAATCAGGGTGTCATATACGGCGTAGACTTGTTTGAACTCGCAGTCGAGGAGCCATCTTACGGTGTCAACAACGTGAACGGTGTGGTCCATGACAGCGCCGCCACCGCTAAGTTCGGGATCTACGAACCAGCCTCCAGGCATTCTCCCGTGGTTAGTTCCAACAAGGCTGACAATTTCACCCAAAAGACCATTCTTGATCAACTCTTTGGCCTTTCTTACGGAGGCACTATATCTCACCGGAAAAGCCATCTGAAGCCTAACGTTATTTATGTGACAAATGTCTATCATACCCTCGGCATCTTCAACAGATGTGGCAATAGGCTTTTCGCACAATACATGTTTTCCGCATCGTGCAGCGATTTCCACGAACTCTCTGTGAGTTGAGTTCTCGCTTGCAACTATTACTCCGTCGCTTGCAGCTACAAGCTCTTCGGGGTGGTCGTACGACTTAACCTCAAGAGTAGTGCTCGCTCTTGCCATCCTTGATCTGTCGTGGTCATATATCCCAACAATCTCAACATCTCTTTTCCCCTTTAACGCTTTTACGTAGCTGTAGCCATGCATGTGAGCTATTCCAAGAATCGAAATTCTCGTCATCTCACGACACCTCCGAGAGTTCTACCGGTCTCAACAGTCTCGCCGACAGGTTGGCTGCCAGTGCAACTCTCAACGATTCTGTAGCCTCTTCACAGCTCACCGGGACTTCTTTGCCTTCCTCAATCGATAGTATGAACGATTTCAGCTCCTCGGTATATGGATCATTCAAGATCGGATTCTCTTGAGAGTATAGGGGCTTGCCGTCGATTGAGGTTTGAAGGCGAAGCGTAGTTTCTCTCTCGTAGCTGTTCGTGATCATTCCCTTAGTGCCGATGAATTCGTAAGATGTTCCAAATCCAACCGGCATGTCGGCCGGTTCGGCCCAGCTGCCTTCGATGTGGGCCAGTGCGCCGGACTCGAACCTCAGAATCGCCATGCCGTGATCGAAAGAATGCTTTTTCACTGTCGAGCTCAGTTCTACGGACCTCGCTTCGACGGTTCTCACCGGGCCAAGCAGTTTTCTAAGAAAATCAAAATCGTGTATGGAGAGATCGATGAAGACCCCGCCGCTTTTGGTGATATCTGCAAACCAGTTATCTATACCGTGCGAGGGAAAGGATCCTCCTCTGTAAAGTCTAGCCATTACGATTTCGCCAACGTCACCTGAGGAAGCGAGTTCTCTAACCTTAATATACTGCGGAAAGAAGCGTACGACGTGGCCCACCATAAACACTCTGCCGCTTTTTTTGGCCGCCTTGTCCATTGCCACGGCGTCTTCAATCTTCAGTGCTACCGGCTTTTCACAGAAGACATGCTTGCCCGCCTCGAGAGCTCTGACTACAAGATCTCTGTGGGTGAAAGTCGGCGTGCAGATATCAACTATTTCTATTTCGTCATCTGCAAGGATTTCATCAAAACTTGCAGCGATTGCTCGATATTTGTCGGAGATAACCTTCGCTCTGCTTCCAACTGGATCGACTATCGATAAGGGACTCGTTTCATCTATCGTTCTATATGACCGAGCATGAACGTTTCCCATCATTCCGGCTCCAACTATTGCTATCGGGCGCACATCACACCTCCAGTACTATTGGGAAGAAAAACGCTACAGTTTGCTCACCTTCATATCTATTATCGTCATCTTCGAATTCTCCGCTCCCAGAAAATCGTCGTTTGAGACCCCGCGAAAGTCCTTGCCAAACATATCATACATATGAGAACTCAAACTCAGCTCGGGGAGCCTTCCGACAAACCTATCTCCATCAAACAGGAAGGCAAGTTGAACCGGGGTTGCAAAGCGCCCGTCCTGTGTGAAGTCTCCTCCACTGGCAATTAGAATGAAGATAGCCTTCTGACCTTTGAGAAGCTGTTTTGCAGTTTCCTGTGATTCAGCGAATTTAAGCTTCGGTATCCCCAGCTCCGGCAAACCATCGTACTCTCCACCTGCAGAACCAGTATGAGGTAGATTAAAAGTTGTAGCCGTTTTCTTATCCGTATATGGCGACTTTAGCACTCCGCTCTCAATAAGAGCAAATCTATCCAACTGATTTACAGTCCCTTCTAGATCAAAAAACGGTTCGAAGAAACCATCATCGACGTTACGCGTCTGCAAGAGAGTGACGCTATCGGAAAAGATCTTCTCACCGACTTTCCCTGACAAAAGGGATCCGCCAGAACCAAACAGCATCCCATTCAAAGACTCATAGAGTTTCTTGTAATACGTCATGTCGCCCGACATGAAAGCTACCGGATATACTCCTTCTTCTATGTCGTGGAGCTGGTTCTTGTATGCATCACAAATCATATTAGTCAGTCCTACAAACGAATCCTTTCGGAACTCTCTTCCTTCGTATCCTGTCATTGCATCGATAATGTTAGATGACTGTTTGTCCTTTATGACTAGTTCCATGCTGAGAGATTCTCGAGACGATCTCAGATCAAGACCGAGATCATTCTCCAGAAAAGACTCTACCCTAGCCGACTTGAATAAATGACTGAAACTGAATTGTGGCTGATCTCTTCTCAGTCTCTCAAGGATATCTTCTGCTGCTTCCAGAAGCTCCGCCTCGTTCTGAAGATCTGATTCGTGCTGTTCTTCTCTCTTTAGTTCTTTGCAAGGTTCGCAAGCATAAGGAATTCCAAGCTCGAGAGATTCTCTTGCTTTTTTTATGAGCTCTCGCTCATCGCAATTTCCAAAAGCACCGGCAACACCCATTGACTTACCATCGTAAAGACGAATTGAAGTTCGAAGAATGTCTTTCTTTCTTACTGAAGTAACCCGAGTTTGAACTATCTTCACAGCACTCTCTGTATAATGAACGACAAGTCTCTCTTTAGTCATAGTCAGCACCTCCTAGTGAGCATTCAACGAACGTACACGCACGTACGGTCCGCCGAATCCAACGGGAAGAGGGTACTGTTCCATCTTTCCACATCCTCCAAGCGCAAATGACAGAAGCTTGAATTCCTCGGTTAGTCCCTCTATTTCGTTAAGAGTCTGGAAAACACTTCCCGTCACAACAGAAATCTTCACAGGCTCAGCGATCTTTCCATCTCTGATCATATAAGCTCTGCAGGGAGCGAGAGTGAATGTAGACATTCCTGAACCATGGTTTAGTGAATCGACATAGAGTCCTTCTTTGATACCTGAAAGTAATTCATCAAAGGAGAGCCTTCCCGGCAGGATGTAGGTAGTCGTCATCCTAACCACAGGTTCGAACTCAAAGCTCACGGCCCTGGCGTTTCCCGTCAACTCCTCGTCTAGAGCGGCAGCAGTCTCTGCACTATGAAGCCTCCCTGAAAGACAACCGTTTTTTATCAAGTAAGTTTCTTCAGCTTTTGTTCCCTCGTCATCGAAAACAACGTTACCTACTCCAGGTTTATTTCCATCATCTACTATTGAAAGGATTTCGCTGCCGACCTTTCTGCCTATTTTCCACTCTTTCATCATCGTCTCGTCTCCCAGCATGAAGTCTGATTCACTCTTATGACCAAAACTCTCATGCGCAAACACACCTGCCGCCTCTGGAGAAAGAACCACCGGATATCTTCCAGGGATCACAGACTTTGCGTTTCTTATGAAGTATTCAGAAGCTTCAACCGACTTCCTGACGTCCTCGGCAAGTTCTTTGATCGATTCTAACTCGTTACCGGCAAGGTCGAATCTGTCCATAAGCTGCTCTTCTCCATCGGCCATTTGATAGAGCATTCTGAAGCCCACCCTTTGATAATCGAATTTCAAATCTGCTCCCTTGCTTGAGAAGAAGCTCTTGACAACTCTCTGGTCTATGTATTGGCCCCTCCAAAATCTCACGAGACCACTTTCTTCGACTATGGGAAAATAGGTAGAAAGAATATCGTGCTTCTCCTTAAGAGGTATAGTTGAGATATCCGATGATTTCTCGAATCTCAAAAACGAACCCTTGTTTACCTGAAACTTCTGAACTATCTGGTTCGCTTCGATAGAGGGATTCTTTTTAGCAAGATCTGCTAGCCTGTAGATCTCACCTTGAACAGAGTTCAGGTCCGTAGTAGAACTGAAATACCACCTCTCTCCATCGAAAATCCTGATGAAAGCCGCAACGTATTTCTGTTCCTTCATGTTATCCGTTCTTCCTAGAGTAACAACTATATTGCTATTCGAGACTTCCTCTACCCTAACATCAGAGTAAACATATTCGGGAAAATCAAACATATCTCACCTCCAGCGACTATTTCAGTAAGAGTATATAACGATGTCAATAGAAACAAGTCAATTGCTCTCGGCTTAGCGCCAAATAAGCGTCTCTCACAGATTCTCACCGGCTTGACCGGAAAACAAAGCTAGAAAGCTGTCGTCAAGCATTTCATGAGGCGGTTTACTATTACAGTGATAGTTCGCTGATCCCGGTTTCCTTCCCTCTGTAGAAGGCAGCTAATCTTTGCTCAGTCAGAGCTATCAGATACGGTAAGAATTATCAATATGGACCACAACTTTTGCGCAGTCGTGACCGAGAATCGATGATATCCTGTCGCTTCTAACTCCCCTTATCTTATCGACTTCAAGCGAGGTGAAGTTAGAGATTCCCCTCGCAATTTCCGACCCATCAACCGAGAGTATACTAACCACCTCGCCTTCAGAAAAGTCTCCAGATACTTCTTCCACGCCTATGGCCAAGAGACTCTTTCCTCTTGCAATTGCGCCTTCTGCGCCTCGGTTGATCTTAATACTCCCTTTCGGAGTAGAGAGAAATCCAATCCACGTTTTCCGGGCACCTGGCGATTCTATCGAGGGAAATACGGTTCCAATGTCATCACCCTTTGCAAATCTCTCTATGTTATTCAAGTCTCTCCCATTACAGATGCAGCTTCTAATACCGCTTGCAGATGCGGCCCGTCCAGCTCTTATTTTGGTCTTAATGCCTCCTGTACCCCACGAGGAGTTCTCTATGTTCTTTAGTCTCCTAGATGTATCAAACACCGAAATCACTTCACCGTTTTCGTCTACGATTCCCTCTACAGTGGACATCAGTATCAGAAGATCGGCCTGCCATCCTATTGCAAACATCGAGGCGAGAATGTCATTGTCTCCAAACATTATCTCTTCGGTAGATGTTGTGTCGTTCTCATTCACTACAGGGATCAGACCCAATTCTATCAGCCCTATAAGAGTATTCCGCAGGTTAAGAAATCGCTTCCTGTCTCCAAAATCGTCTCTGTTGACCAGGATCTGAGCTATTCTCTCGCCAAAAAGATCAAACACGTTTTCGTATAGTTTCATTAGCTGAACCTGACCCGCAGCACAAAGAGCCTGCTTCATGTACAAATCGCTAGATGTTCTTCTCCCTTCAAGATAACCGAAGCCCGCTGCTTTAGCCCCTGAAGAGACAAGAACAACCTGATTACCTGACGACTTCAGAATAGCTATTTCCCTTGCTAGCTCTGTTATGTACTTCTTGTCGATCTCGCCATCTCTTTTTACCAGGAGGTTTGATCCGACTTTCAACACGATTCTTGACATTACTTTCTCACCTGGTAATCCCCTAGTATCGTATACTTGTAGCTTGTAAGTTCCTTCAGGCCAAACGGACCGCGTGCATGTAGCTTCTGGGTGCTGATACCTATTTCACTCCCGAACCCAAACTCTCCACCGTCCGTAAATCTTGTTGAAGCGTTTACGTAGACAACAGCAGAATCTACGCATCTAAGGAATTGCCTTGAGTTGCAGTAGTCATTTGTTAATATCGATTCCGAATGTCCCGATGAGTACTTCTCAATGTGCTGTATAGCTTCTTCTACGTTCTCTACGACCTTTATTGCAAGTATTAGATCGAGAAACTCATCGAAGTAGTCCTCTTCGGTCGCAGGATTCATTTTCCAGTGTTTTATCGATTCTGCGCAACCTCTGAGCTCTACTCCCTTTGCGGTAAGAACACTGGCGACCCGAGGAATAAACTCGGCCGCAATCATTCTGTGGACAAGTAATGTCTCGACTGCATTGCAGGTGCCTGGCCTCTGAGTCTTCGCATTATCGACAATCGAAACCGATTTTTCCAAATCAGCACTATAATCGACGAAGATGTGACAATTACCAGTACCGGTTTCTATAACCGGGATTCTGGAATTGTCAACAACGAACTTGATGAGAGCAGCGCCACCTCTTGGGATTATCAGAGAAAGGTACTGGTTCATCTCCAACATCTCTTTCACTACTTCGCGTGAAGTATCTTCAACCAACTCAATGGAACCATCCGGAAGCCCGGCCAGAGAAAGTGCTTTCTTCATTATCAGTACGATGGCCTTGTTCGAGTTAATAGCGTCGCTTCCTCCCTTCAAAAGGATAGAATTTCCCGATTTTATGGCAAGGATCGATGCATCAACAGTTACATTGGGCCTTGACTCGAATATCATTCCGATGGCTCCTATCGGCACTCTTTCCTTCGAAATTCGAAGGCCGTCTTTCTGTAGCCGCGTACTCTCTATTTCGCCTACCGGGTCAGGCAGCACTATAACTTCGCGACAAGCCTGAACCATGGCTTGTATTCTACTTTCAGAAAGCGCTAGCCTGTCTATCAGCGATTCCTTCGTTCCTTTCTCTCTGGCGTTGGAGACATCGACAGCATTTGCTCTGAGAATCACATCCTTATGCAATTCAATCTCTTTAGCAATCATGGAAATTGCAGCGTTCTTCTCTTGTGTGGTGATCAGCCTGAGTTTTCTGGAGGCATTCCTAACTCTCTCTCCCTTACTTAGCAGATCCATCTTCGGTCACCTCCAGTTCGGAATTTATCTCCCTTGCTCTTAGGTAAGTGTCAAACAACGCTTTCATTATGGTTCCCCTAAGTCCTTCCCTTTCCAAGGAGTAAATTCCCTCGATGGTTGTTCCTCCTGGGGAAGTTACTAGATGTCTGAATTCGCCCGGGTGATTGCCTTTAACTTTGAGGAGTTCAACAGACCCTCCGAGAGTTCCTAAAATTAGCTCTCTAGCGACATCATAGGAAAGGCCCATCTTCAAACCAACATCGATCAGCGATTCCACTATCACGAAGACGAATGCAGGACCGCTTCCACTCAAAGCCGTTACAGCTGCGAGGTCCTTTTCACGGACCTCAACTATGTCGCCCATCGTAAGAAGAATTCTCTCCACTTCTCTCTTCTCCCTTCCGGTCAAAGAAGTCGAGCAGACGAATCCCGTCATCCCTCGTCCGATAGCGCTCGGAACATTTGGCATGATCCTTGCAATCTTCTCCAGTCCTGTATTCTTCGAAATGACCTTGATTTCTATCCCGGTGATAGTACTGATAACCACCGGACCGTCGTTCTTTCCGTTAATTATCTCCAGGAATAGCTCCCCACAGTCTTGAGGTTTCACCGAAATGATCACGTGGGTGCAATTGGAAAGAACTTCATCTGGACTCTTTGCGATTACCACTTTTTCACTTTCGGCAGAAAGACCGGAGAGTCTGTCGAGATTTCTGTCCAGCAAGTAAAGCTTCTCAAGGTCATGCAGCTCGTGAAGCAGTCTGTTCGCAAAAATACCACCTATGTTGCCAACACCAATAATGCCTATTTTCATTTTCCCCTCCTGAATAGCTGTCTAGCGAGAATTAACTATAGTCGAGAAGTTGGAGAAGATTCTCAGCAACTCTTCTTCAGAACCAAGTTCGATTTCCTCTGGATGGAACTGCACACCAAATCGCGATCCGTCAAGAGAAGCTATCCCTTGTATGAAGGTCGATTCCCCCCATGCAATTTGATAATAGCCACCGGGAATGTATGGAAGGCCATAGTTGTGACGCTGATAGGCATTCACTTCCGATTTCATTCCCCTGAACAGCTCATTCGAAGTGTCCAACCTAACCTTTGATACTCCGAGCTCACGCGAGGCTACCAAGGATTCCTGAAAGAGCCGAGCCAAGATTTGCATTCCCAGACAAATACCCAGAACAGGACCATGAAAATCCTTAACAAATGATGCTCCCCAAGAAAGAGCACCACCATCGAAATACTCGCTCATCGAGAAGCCTCCTGACAGAACCAGACCATCACATCCCGATCCATCTTCAGGAAAGCCCTCAAGAAATATCCTCCAGGTTCTGTATGCTACGCCTGCTGTCTCCAAAGCGCTTTCAACAGGCGATACAGATGTCCCAAAATCGGTGTCGTTCACCAAGATGCAAATCACAGAGTCTCCCCCCTCTGTTTTGCGGCAATTATAGCACTTTATCTTGTGGTAGCTGTCCGCAAAATGAAAAGCAGATCATTTATGATTTGAAACGACTTCAGACCTTCAAACTCAGGGAAGTAAAGAACTGCGGATAAACTACTAACCTCTCTTACCAAGCAAGCTGTTGAAAATGAAGACTTCACCTCCCGATTTCGTTGTGATGGTCTTATAGGCGATTTCGTGATAAGCCCTTATTCTCCTAACCGTTCTGGTGCTTGATCGCATGGCGATAGAATCGGTTATAGCCTGGTTATGGGTGAAGCGAACACCCTTCAGGAATGAACCGTCAGTTATTCCGGTGGCGCTGAAGACAACCTCCTCACCATCAATCAGATCCTTTGTTCGATAGACTCTATCAAGCTCAAACGAAGAATTTTCTACCTTTTCAATCTCTTCTGAATCTCTTGGCCAGCACTTCACCTGGATCTCACCACCCATACACTGAAGTGCCGCTGCAGCCAGAACTGCTTCTGGAGAGCCTCCAACGCCCATGTAGATTTCTGTCCCTCCATCAGGAAGAGCAGTCGCGATTGCCGCAGCAATGTCTCCATCATTGATCAGTCTGATTCTTGCACCGACAGCTCTAACGGCTTCAACGAGAGGGTAGTTTCTCTCTCGATCGAGCATTGTCACCGTCAGTTCCGATACTTTGACACCAAGGATAGCTGCCGCGATACGGAGGTTTTCTCGTGGAGTTGCGTCGATATCCAGGTTTCCTGCAAGCTCCTTTCCAACCGCCAATTTGTCTACATAGTAGGTTGGTAAGGGAGCTACCTTGCCTCCTTCGGTTGCTGCAATCACGCTTAACGCATTAGATCTTCCATTCGCAACCAACCTGGTTCCATCTACCGGGTCAACAGCGATAAGGACTTCCGGATCGTCGTCATTCCACTTTCCAACATGCTCTCCGGCAGCCAGCATTGGTGCATCGTCCTTTTCTCCTTCGCCAATGATTATGGTTCCCTTCATGTCGAGCAAATCTAAAATACCTCTCATTGCATCTACAGCTCTTTGATCTACTGCTTCTTTGTTACCGCGGCCAAGATAAACACTAGAAAAAAGGGCCGCCGCCTCTGTCACCCTCACCATATCTAGGGTTATTTCTGCAATCAAGACTATCACCCCCCATGTGATAATCATAGCACCGGAATAAGGCTTTTTTGCTGAATGATTTCAGCGCCCGTTTTCGAATTCTGTAGTTGTCAGAAACATTGCGAAGCGTTTGTGCTTTTTCGGAACCGATATTTGCTGCAAATCACTGCTCATTCTGTACAGAAGACCGTTGTGAGAAACGATAACAGAGCTTGGACGATTAAAATCTTTCCTGATTCTGCGGCAATCAATATCTGTATCCATTGACCTCTCAATGATCACGACCCACACTTTCTTGATAGGCAACTAATCCCGATTTTCAGTGATATGATCTTTCTAGATGATCGCAGGAGAACGCTTCCGGTTGTGAAGAATACTGGACCGGTCTTTTAAGTGATCAAAAGGAGGGAATTGTATGCGTAAGCTGTTGATAGCAGGCTATCTATTTATTGCACTGGCCGTTGTCTTCTCCTATACGGTCGATCTTCCTGAGCAGATCTTTGTTTCTCAAGGGAAACTGATCTCCGTTCTTGGAGAGAATGTAATTGAGGATTCCGAAATCTGTGCCGTAAATGTACAGATACCTTCAGTCAATGGACTTAGAGACAGACCTTTCGAGCAGTTTCTGAATTCTACTATCGAGGGTGAAATATCCCAGTATAGAAGCGAAATCGAGGAATTGGCCCGGAAAGCTTTTGAAGAGTCTAAGACTTCTGAGTGGCCATTCAGAACTTTCGATGTCTATGTTGTTTACTCCGCTTATCTTAGTGATGGAATTCTAAGCATAGACATGGTCTTCAGTGAGTTCACCGGAGGCGCACATCCAAACGCATCGAGAAGAACGTATAACATCGATCTGGAGAAGTCCCGACTTGTTGCTTTGCACAACATTCTCGGAAGCAAAAAAACTGAAGAGAAATTGAACGGATTGATTAAGGAAGAAATCTCTGCCCGCGATGATCTCTGGCCTGAGTACTTTGAAGGAGTCACGTCGGATCAGGGCTTCTACCTTAAGGGAGGAAGGCTTTGCATTTACTTCCAACCGTACGAAATCGGTCCCTGGGCAGTTGGAATGCCTGAGTTTTGTTTTTCGCTTGAGGAGTTGCTTGGCAACTGATGACTCTTACCTAGCTTGCATTCCAAAGTGATTTCTATGCTTATCTCTGAGTGAACGCTCGTTGACACCAATAATCATTGATGGTAAAGTTTTATTGCTGGCCGAGGTGGTGGAACTGGCAGACGCGGCGGACTCAAAATCCGCTGGGGTTGAGAGCCCCGTGCGGGTTCGATTCCCGCCCTCGGCACCAGAGGAAGGCTTAGCCTTCCTCTTTTCGTTGAAAAGGTTTTCATTTGTGCTTTAATGAAGTGTGGAGGTGTGTGTTTGCAGTTCCTTGATTTTGATCTCCAGGAAAAAGACCTCTTTTCTGCAGCCGATGAGCTCATACAGCGAACGCAATTGGGAGTGAGATCACATGTGCTTACGCTCAACGCCTTGATTGCTTATGAATACATCAACAACGAAGAATACAAGAAGGCTCTGAGTACAGTCAATTATGTAGTTCCCGATGGCAGCGGTGTGCTGAAAGCGATCAAGCTGATTTCAAAACAAAGAATTGAAAGAGTACCCGGAATAGACCTAATGCTGAAAATCTGCGAACTTTCATCCGAGGCGGGTCAAAAGATATTCCTTCTGGGGTCGAAAGAGAGTATCGTAACAAAGACTACCGAAAAACTAAAACAAAGATTTCCACTAATAGACATCGTTGGGTATCACAGCGGCTTTTTCACACGAGAGGAAAGTGATACAATCGTTTCGAAAATAAACAATTCATCAGCGGATATTGTTTTTGTCGGTATGGGTGTTCCAAGACAAGATATCTGGATTGCGAAGAACCTTGACAGACTTAATGCCATGCTTTTGATGGGAGTCGGTGGATCGTTTGATGTTATCTCAGGCGATCTGAAGAGAGCTCCTTTGTTCATGCAGAAAGCCGGCCTTGAGTGGCTGTACAGGATATTTCAAGAACCAGGAAAACGACTCAAGATTATCCCGAAATTATTCAGCTTTGAGTGTTACGTTATCAGATCCTATTTCAAATCAAGAAGAGGTGGTTCCAGATGATCGTAACTAATGTTTTGGCATTCACAAATGATCTAAAGAACCCTCTTGTGGATGATGCTTTGGTTAGATTTGAGAATGGGAAGATCACTTTTGTCGGACCGAGGAGAGAGTACAGCATCCAAGAAGACGAAGAGATAATCGACGGCGAAAAGGGAATTCTCTTGCCTTCGTTTTTTAATGCACATTACAGCGTCTATTCCAGCATCTCCCCATATCCATTGAAACTTCTTAAAGATAATCAGACTAACAAAAGCTTTTTCAGCAATCTGCTGGAATCCGTCAGAAGCGAGATTAACCCTTCTTTAGTAAGGCTTTCTGCGGAAGTTGCCGTATTGAAAGCAATCAGGAGTGGTTCTGTCGCAATCAGCAGCCCAATAGTCGATCATCCTGAAATCGATCCAACATTCTACAAGGAAGTCGCAGCCAAGTACGGAGTTTACCTTGCTGTCGGACCTGTATTGACCGAGGAGACAATTGACAACGTCGCGGGGCGCTGGGAAAGCGTTACTCGCGATTCCACGTTCTGCCCAATAGTCTACGTAAGTGAGCTTGCCACCTATAGCGAAGATAGCCTGAGAAAATTGAGGGAGCTGTACGAAAAAGGGATGAATCTGAACCTCTTCATTTTCGACATGAAGAGAGAGAATGAGACTTGTCTTCTCAGGTGGGGAGAGAGTCTTATAGAGAGACTCCTGAAAAACGGTATCCTTGGACCCGAATGTGGTGTCATCTACGGAGGTAATCTAAGCGAAACTGACATGGATATTATCTCTTCCCGGAGAATCTTCGTGACGAAATCACTTAGATCAGAAATGTACGCAGGTAGCTTTCAGTCAAACATATCCGACCTACTCGGTCGGGGGATGCAAGTTTGTTTGGGCACAGGATTCATTGGTTCGGATATGTTTGGAGAGGCAAAGGAAGTTATTCTTACTGAAAGGTACCACAGGGGTTTCGACAATTATGTCATCGATTATGAGATAAGAAAGACTCTCTTCGATAACAACCACAGGTTGTTCCAGAGGTTGTTCGGAAAAAGTACGGGAGTGCTTAAAGAAGGCTATTCGGCCGACCTGGCGTTGTCGAGGTCCTGCCTTGACCTGGAAAAGTTCGATCCTCATTTGCCTATAACACTTCAATTGGTCCTGAAATCGTCCTTTGACACGAGTTTTGATAAGGTTTGGAATTCAGGGGAATTGATTCTTGACAAAGGTTTCCCTCAGAGGATTTCGAAGAAAGAGCTTAAAGATCTCTCTAAGGAGCTCAGAAACCTGGAATTGTGATCTCGCCGGACTTCTTGTAAACTTCAATTGCGTGCCTTATTGCAGAGGCACGCTTTTCGCCAATTCCGTCGACATCCATCAGTTCGTCTTCCGTTCCCTCAAGAAGATTAGATAGCGTCCCAAATTCCTTGCCCAGGTTTATTGCGACCTGAAGAGGAATTCTAGGTATATGCCGAGCAAAACGTATTCCTCTTGATCTAATGAAATACTCAACAGCCTGAGAGGCAGTGTTAATTTCGTATCCAAGATGTCTCAATATTACCCCGAAACTGCTTATCTCTTTTTCGCTTAGATTCCTCAATTTTCCAATTGCCTCTTCAAGATTATCCTGATCAAGCAACTGTTCACTGAAATCCAGGACGAGACTTTCGATTTCTTCATTAACATTCACCAAAATCTCTGCTAGTTGCAATGCAGGAAATCTTCCGTGGTTACCTAATTCGGCTATTGTAAACTCTGCTTCCTCGCAAATTTGAAGGACCATCAGTCCCTTTTGTATTGTCTTAACAACATCAAAGAGCGTGAGTGAACCTGCTCGCTCCATGAATTCTATTCCCTGCAGCGCCTCAATGAAGGCCTCTTTGTACTTCTCTGCCGTTCTTATTGTCTGAGTTATTTTGGAGGTAAGCGTCTCAACACTGTTCAAGGTATAAGTGTAATCGCCCAAAAAGATAGTCATCGTATTTCTTCTCTTTGAAACTGCAACAAGCATCTTGCCAGTCTCTTTAGCCATTCTTTCGGCAGCCCTGTGCCTCATGCCTGTCTGATTGGTCGGGATCGTGTGATCGGGAATCAGCTGAACGTTAGCTCCAACTATCGTTGTGAGATCATCATCCACCACGATCGCACCATCCATTTTGGCTAACTCATACAACTTGTTAGGATTGAACTGGCAGTTCAGAAGAAACCCTATCTGCATAAGCTGACCATACTTCTTGTAGTCATCGACAAAGAAAATCAGACCTCCCACGCTGGCATCCTGTATATCATCGAGAGCATGTCTTAACGGAGTCCCCGGCGCAATCTTCTTGATTTTCTCTATTAGTTCACTCCTTTCCACTCTTCATACCTCCGATGATTTTCAAGAGTTGCTTCACATCTTTTATACCATTTCTTCCCTCTGGCGAGACTATCCTTGAGAAAGATGATTTTCTAGCTCTCTCCAGCCTCTTCTCTGTTGAAGATACTGAGCGAATGGTCCCGTCGAGGCCGATCTCACCAAAAAAGCCTACACCTTCAGACAATGATGTATCGGAGTACGAAGATATCAAAGCTGCTGCAATTGCTAAGTCAACACCGGTATCCTCTATCTGAAGCCCTCCTGCAACGTTAAGGTATAGATCAAGACTGTCCAGTGGAATACCCGCCCTCTTATTCAGCACGGCGCTTACGAGAAGCAGTCTTTCTAGTGGCACTCCGGTTGATAGCCTCCTGGGGGTTCCATATACTGGTTTCGAAACGAGCGCCTGAACTTCTACCAGAAAGGATCTTGAGCCTTCGTAGACAACCGATACTACGTTGCCGGGAGCACTTGTGTAATCCTCAACAAAGAGGCTACTTATGTCAGGAACCTCTTTCAGCCCTTCCGCAGTCATTTCGAAGACGGCGATTTCATCGGATGGACCAAATCGATTCTTCACGGTTCTAAGGAACCTGTATCCCGTCTTGCTTGATTCGAAATAAAGGACTGTGTCGACAAGATGCTCCACAAGCTTTGGACCAGCGATTTGCCCACCTTTAGTTATGTGAGATACTATCATAACAGGTATTTCAGAGGTCTTCGCCAGTGAAACGAGCATGTTTGCACACTCCTTGACTTGCACCACAGAACCGGGTAATGAAGGAGCGCTGGACACCCTTATGGTCTGCAATGAATCTACCACCAGCATACCGTACTTTCCAATCTCAAGCGATCTGAGAGCGTCTATTTCGTTAGTGGATACAACTTCTATTCGTTCCTTGTTTAGTAGCCAAAGTCTGTCGCCCCTCAACTTCAGTTGATGGACAGATTCCTCCCCAGATAAATAAAGAACGGGTCTCTCATCTGCCACCAAGTCTGATAGTTGCAGCATCAGAGTAGACTTCCCAATTCCAGGTTCTCCACTGACAAGAATTGCGCTACCGGGTACTATACCGCCGCCAAGAGATCTGTTCAACTCTTCGATGTGAGTGTCTATTCTCAAGGATTCTCTAGTGTCGATTTCAGAGAGAGGTCTAGCCTCTAGGTCTGCAATCGAGGAAGCTTCTTCGCGGCTTCCTTCTGCAGTAAAAGACACCGCGGTATTCCACTCGCCGCAGGAAGGGCAACGGCCGAACCAGGCAGGGGAATCATAACCACAGACTTCGCAAACGTAACTTCTTCTCTTCTTCATCATTTACAACCGCTTTGCTGCGGCTATTGCACCCCCTATCCTTAGATTCCAGAAAGGGGGGCGAGAAACTGCCCCCCTTTCTATCTTATCTGGAATGAGCTCTAGGTAACTGCTTTCACTTCAGTTTTCTCATCCTTCTTCTTCTTGAAGACGAGAACTCTGTTGTCAACTTCAGCCGTTATTAGATCCCCTTCTTGGAATCTTCCTCTGAGAAGTTCTTCGGAAAGAGGATCTTCAACGTACTTCTGGATAGCTCTCTTCAGTGGTCGAGCACCATATACAGGGTTGAACCCTTCATCGACCAGAAAGTCCTGAGCTGCTTCCGAAAGAAGCAATGTCAAGCGTTTCTCCTTAAGTCTCTTTCTCATATCGTTCATTAGTATATCGATTATCGACTTTATCTGAACTTTGGTTAGTTGATGGAATACTACTACCTCATCGAGTCTGTTAAGGAACTCAGGTCTAAAAGTTCGTTTTACCTCTTCGAGGACAGAAGTTTTCATGGCCTCATATTCTTTTTCCTCCTGAATAGACTCGACAAAACCTATCGAAGATTTCGTTTTGTTTATGAATTCCCCGCCTAAATTGCTCGTCATTATAACTATGGTATTCCGGAAGTCGACCTGTCTACCCTGCGAATCGGTAAGTCTACCATCGTCCATTATCTGTAGAAGAATGTTGAAAATATCGGTATGTGCCTTCTCAATCTCATCAAAAAGTATCACCGAAAAAGGCCTCTTTCTTATTCGTTCTGTCAGGGTTCCGCCTTCGTCATAACCAACATAACCTGGAGGTGCTCCAATAAGCCTGGAAACGGAGAACCTTTCCATATACTCCGACATGTCGAACCTGACAAGGGCCTTGTCATCCCCAAACAAGTACTCGGCTAAGGCCTTCGCTAGTTCAGTCTTTCCGACTCCTGTAGGACCTAAGAATAGGAAGGCTCCAATCGGTCTTCTAGGATCTTTAAGACCGCTCCTAGCACGCCTAATTGACTTTGCAACGGCGGTAATTGCTTCGTCCTGGGATACTATCCTCTCGTGTAACGCGGATTCAAGAGTCAGCAACTTCTCGCTATCGGTCTCCTCAAGTTTTCTGAGCGGAATCCCAGTCCAATTGGATACGATCTCGGCGACTTCATCATCATCGAGAGTTACAATCTCGGAATCGACCCTGCTTCTCCATTCGTTATAACCGTCTCTATATTTCTGCTGTATCAGACGTTCTTTCTCTTTAAGCTGAGCCGCCTTCTCATATTCTTGATCTGCTGCAGCTGTCTCTCTCTTTATCTTAAGAACCTCGATCTCTCCCTGCATGTTCTTCAACTCATTCGGTACTGTGAGTTTCTTCAGTCTAGCCCTGGAACCTGCCTCGTCAATGATGTCTATTGCCTTGTCAGGAAGGAATCTGTCAGACACGTACCTATGTGACAAACTTACCGCCGCCTCCAGGCCCTTATCTGTATAACGAACTTTGTGGTGAAGTTCATACTTGTGTCTTATACCTTTCAAAATCTCTACAGACTGTTCGGGAGACGGCTCGGTCACATAGATTTTCTGAAATCTCCGCTCCAGAGCTGCATCCTTTTCTATGTACTTCCTGTATTCATCAGGAGTTGTCGAGCCTATACATCTAATCTCCCCACTGGCCAAAGCTGGCTTTAGGATATTTGCAGCATCTACGGCACCTTCAGCCGAACCAGCGCCAACTATCGTATGGACTTCATCTATGAACAGAATGATGTTTCCGTTGGATTTCACAACATGGATGAGTTTCTTCAGTCTCTTCTCAAATTCACCTCTGTACTTTGTCCCGGCTATGAGTGAAGCTACATCCAGTGCAAAAATGACTTTATTCTTGAGTGTCTCGGGAACCTCTTCATCAACGATCATTTGTGCAAGTCCTTCAACAATCGCAGTCTTTCCGACGCCAGGTTCTCCAATCAAGACAGGATTGTTCTTCTTCCGTCTGGAAAGAACCTCCATTAGCCTCTGCCTTTCAATCTCTCTACCAACAATCGGATCTAGTTTTCCCGCTTTGGCCATAGCAGTAAGATCGGTGCCAAAGCCCTCAAGCTGCTTAATCGCTGAACTCATTGTCGGACTTTGTTGAACGAAAACATTATCAGGCTGCTCACTTCCTCCTTCTTCCCAGTCGCCCGTGATGTTTTCAATGATCTCTCTCCTAAGCTGCGACAAGTTCACTCCCATCTGCTTCAAAATGTGGGCCGCGATTCCTTCTCCTTCGCGAACGATTCCGAGCATAATGTGTTCCACATCAATCTTGTCTTGCCCGAGCATCTTCGACTCGTCATTTGCTAGCTCGATAACTCTCCTTGCTCTCGGGGTCATCTGTGGAGCCCCAACTACAGACTGATGTACATTCGTTCCAACCATCGAAGTAACTTCTCTGGAGATTCTCTCGTATGTAATCGAGTAGTTTCTCAGAATCCTAGTTGTTTGCTCATTATCAACCTTGATGATCGCTAGGAGGAGGTGTTCAGTTCCAACGTAAGGGTGGCCGAGACTTCTAGCCTCGTCCTGGGCTGTCACAAATACTTGAGCAGCGCCTTCAGAAAACTTGTCGAAGTACATTATCGTCACCTCCCATTTGGCTTCCTCTTTCCTAAGAAAACTGATAAAGCCTTTCTGATGTCTTGTTGCACTCTCTCTTCACTGTTTGTTCCGTCTATAACAACAAATCTCTCTCTATTCTCAGCCATCAATTCTTCGTATCCTTTTCTTACTCTTTCGAAAAACTCTAAACTCTCCACTTCTATTTTATCATTTTTCCTTTCTTTTCTCATCCGCGAGATAGCAACATCAGCCGGTACATCAATATACAAGGTAATGTCAGGTAATGTGTCTGCCACAGCAAAAGAATTCATCAACTGTACAATCTCACGCCCAAGACATCTTCCGACTCCTTGATAAGCAACTGATGAGTCCATGAACCTGTCGGCGATGACTATGCGACCGCTCTCAAGAGCTGGCTTTATGACCTCTCTGACAATCTGAGCGCGGGCAGCCATGAATAGGAGCAATTCCGATTCGGCGCATAAAGGATAATCCTTGTGGAGAAGTATCTCCCTGATCTCCTCGCCAGCTCTAGTTCCTCCAGGCTCTCTGACAATTGCAAACTCCACATCTAATAGACTCAAATACTCTTCGAGGAGTTTGATTTGAGTAGTCTTTCCACATCCGTCTATTCCTTCTATACTAACGAACATAGCTTTCACCTCATCTCTATTGGAGGTTCTACAACGACTTCAGACGATGAACCCTTTCTTCCGCTCAAAAGAACTAGCTGAGCTTGTTTGTCGAGAGATCCATGTGCAAAACGTACTCTGTGAATCCCAAGACCTTGATCCTCCAGAAGACGAAACCACTTCGTCATATCTCTAGGATGCAGCAGAAAAAAGAACGCGCCTCTGTTCTTCAAGAGTCTACCTGTGGCAAAGGCGAATATTCTCGCGGATTCACGATCGGTCCTTCTTGCAATGTTTCTTCTTTCATCGGGGCTTTCCACTCCTGAGTGAACGAAATGCGGCGGATTAGCGATCACTACATCGTAGACCTCTTCACTTTTGTCTCTCAAGTATTCTTCTATATTGCAATTGATGAAAGTTGTGAGTTCTTGCACGCAGTTCGAATATGAGTTCTTGACCGAAATATCGCGGAGATTTCTATCGATCTCCAGCCCGGTAGCCTTCAGGCCGAAGGTCTTCGCAAGAAAGATCGATATTGCTCCACTCCCAGAACCCAGTTCAAGAACAGTCCTAGAACCCTTTGGAGGATCAATAAACCAGGATAATAATACCGTGCCGTGGTTTACACGAGCATGTGGAGAAGTGAAATCCAGTTTCAACCGCTCAAGAACATGCGGATCGAATTCTCTAAAACTCATTCCCATAGCTCAGAACACCTTGATTGCAGACTTTTCATCTGAAAGAATCTCGAGTAAACCCTCCACTTTCTTCTGAACGGATAGACGCGACAGCTCTTTAATGTCGATCGTAACACTTCCGATTATTTGAGGTTCATCAATATGAAGAGAAGACGCACCGGAGACTTCAATTACTGTATCGATCAACGGACCTCCGATAAATGAGAATCGGGAGGTCTTGTTCACCAGAACACTCTTCGATTCGATAAGAGAATCAACCACTTCGATCCGCGAATTGATAACTCGAAGGGTCTGAGACTTCATATCGCTCCTGGAGAGCATTGCCATTCCGAGATTGCTGAAAGTGACTTCGGTTCCCGAAAAGTCGCTAATATGAATAAGCATTTCTCTAACGTTCTCAACGACAACTTCGCCCTTAACGTTGCTCCCGTATATCTGGACAGTACGCGCTCCTTCTATCTCGAGCCCTCTGGAAAAGGTGCAATTCTCAAAGACAACTACAGCAGCTTCCTTAACCAGTATTCTGGTGTTGTTGAAATCAACGCTTCTCGCAATCAGAACCCCATTATTTGCAACTTCAATAGTACCGGTTGAACCTCCCGGGTTCACCGAAATTCGATCCTTCCGTCCTTCTAGATCAAGAACTCCGCTCACCAAAAGGGTGTTACCCTTAGGAATTGTAAGAGAAGAGCCAGATTCGGCTCTCATCACCGATCCGTCTCTTACAACAATGTTCCCGTAGAATCTGTAGTCGTTACCTCCAACTAGTAGAGCGTCCATTCCCAAGAAGGACGAGATAACCTCAGTGCTGAATCTCCTGAACAGACTTTCTTTCGCGAACACCGGAACTGAAGGCATGAATCTCTCTCTATCTGACTCGAAAACAATTCTGTACAAGTCGCCATTCTCAGATATGCTTTCCTTGGTTATCACAGAAGACCTTTCGTTTGGCATATGAGTAGAAAGTGTTATCCATTCGCCATCTCTGTATCTCTGCAATTCGACCGGACCTTCTGAAGCACTCCATCTCGCATTTCTGATTGTACCCTCTTCAATATAGAGCTCGGGAAGATCAACCGAAGTCTTGCGAATAACTTGAATCTGTCTTCTGCATTCGGTCTTGTTGCCGGAAGAGTCTATCACTTGAACTACAAGAGTATTCTGTCCTTCCGGAAGAGGTATCTCCGGAATCAACTTTGTCCCGTCAAAGAGAAGGGGGATTCCACTTTCTTCAATATAGGCCCTAATCGAAAGATCGGCAACGCTGTCCCAATCGTCGCTTATTGCTGCTCCAAATGACCCTCCCAAATACGGTTGTCCTATTGACAGGTCGACGACAGGAGGAAAATCCTCAGAAAGTCTCAAATCAATTACTGAGGGTTTTGAAGTGATGGAACCAGATCTTGAGAATGCTTGTACTATGTATTCGTTGTCCCTCTCAATAGGAAAAGTAAAGACCCCATCCGATGAACCGTATTCGGTATCGTTAACGAGAATAAGGTAGTCGGTAACTGAACCATTAGTCTCTGTCTCCAAAGTCAGAGTCAACTCTCCTTGTGCGAGATTCCATCGAAATACCGGAGCGTTAGGTGGCTGAAGATTTACGGTTGCTTTCGCATAGGCCGGCGTAGTCAAGAATCTCTTTCCCTTGATCAGAGTCACATAAATCGAATGAGTACCATGCTCTTTCAGCTCAAAGGAGATCTCCGAGCCTTTGAACTTCATTCCATCATTGCCGTCAAGGGGCGATCGACCGACGGTAACCAGAACCGAAGGAAGGTCTCTGCCGGGAGAAGACACATCCAGCTTCAAATAACACATAGTACCTTCACATTCGATGTTCACTATTGACAAGCTGTGACTCGTACTGTCACTGCAGGCACCAAGTATTACGACCAACAACGTAACGACAAATAGCCACCTAATCTTCCTGATGTCCTTCACACTCCCATCTTAAGAAGAATAACACATCTTTCTGAAACTGACTCTCGAAATGTTGCCAGAAGTTGGGGAAAAAAGATACAATCAACGAGTAATGAAACCAAATGCGGATCGGGAGGTGTTCAACCTGCGAGTTATTGCAGTATTTGCAAGCACGGTAAACGGTAAAATTGCGCTGTCTCATGACGACAGAAGCGAATGGACATCCAGCGAAGATAAGAAGTACTTCAAATCTCTAACATCAAGAATAGGAGTAGTCATTATGGGTAGAAAAACCCACGAGGCAATCGGAAAACCTCTATCCGGAAGGTTTAATGTAGTTTTGACTAGGCATCCGGAGAGATACCGGAACTCGAGGGAATTGCTCTTTACTTCGACTACGATCCTTGAACTACTTGAAGAGCTTGAGAAGAGAGGTTTCAAGGAGGTATGCCTAATAGGTGGAACAGAAACGTTTGATCAATTCGCCAATCAAGGTTTAATCAACGAACTCCATATCACGTTTGAACCCATCTTGAGCAAGGGAATCAAAGGGTTGGGAGAAAACCTTAGTCGCAAAATGGAAATGAAACTCAGAGAGTCCCGTCAACTCGGTGAAGCAACTCTTATGGTCTATGATGTGAAATAGATGGAGCGGGCGACGGGACTCGAACCCGCGACCCTCAGCTTGGGAAGCTGATGCTCTACCAACTGAGCTACACCCGCATTCATGGAGATTCTATCACCCTGGTGAAATGCTTGTCAATCACTCTAGAAGGATCGTTCTCCAATCAAATGTCTACAAGTTCTTCTAAAGAAGCTTTCGCAAGATCCGCAGCAGACGAAGAGTCTACAGTAGATATCAGACCTATGGCTCCAAGAATATAGTCTCTATCCCTGAAAAGACTGACTTCCTTTCTTGGAAGGAGTTCCTTTTCATGTTTCGCCGATAGACTTCTTATACTCTCCATAATCTTCGAGGCAAACCGAGACCTGCTGAGAATTCCTCCTGTGCCAATTACTGACCTAACGGCAGTAAGATCCTTGCCGTAAGCCACTTCTATTCTTCCAGTTGGCCCAAAGAACTGCTTGAGGCCTCCGGCATGTCTTCTGATTGAAGTCTCGAAACAATACGTTGCCAAACGAGCAGAGAACGCCTCATCATTAGCGTCCTTGGGATAGGGAGTAAGGTTGCTCACGATTTTATCTAGATGAGGAAACTCGATTTTCAGTTTGTCCCTGCCTATGTGTTCAACAACGTGACGGGCATTAACGTAGATCCCCAGATCTCCTTCAACTGTTCTCTTGGATCTCGGTTCAGGAGAAACCAGCATTGAAGCGATTTTGGGGTCTCCATCTGTAACGGAATCGACATCCGTTGTAGCCCCTCCTATGTCTACAGCAACAACGTCCCCATGAAAACTGGAAAATAACTCTGTTGCAAGCATTACCGCTGCTGGAGTAGGAACTATTGGTCTGTTGATCATTGAGTAGATCTTCTCCATACCAGGTCCTTTTACAATGTTTTTCGAGAAAACCTCTCTGATTACTTCTCTGGTAGGCTCGACATTGAGTTCATCTATACGAGGGTACACATTATCTACAATGTGAACATCTCGCCCCTTCTGCGAGATTATCTCCTCCACCTCATCGGCTGCCGCGGAATTGCCTGCATAGACAATGGGGATTTCGTGATCTATGTTTCCCAGAACTTCAGCGTTGCGCACTACCGTCTCTCTCTCCCCATAGTCTACCCCGCCCGCAAGAAGAATCAATTTAGGACTTGTTTCCATTATCCTCTTCAGGTCTCTTTCTGAGAGCTTGCCAGCAGTTACCAACTTTATAACTCCGCCAGCCCCAAGCGCCGCTTCTCTGGCGGCTTTTACTGTCATATCATAAACAAGTCCATGAACCGTCATTCTGAGTCCGCCGGCCGCACTCGAAGATGCGAGGAATGCATCCCATTCAAGACTGTCAATGCGAAGAGATATCTTAAGAGCTCTCAAAGCCTTCTCTATCCCAATTGTCACATCTTGCTCATCAACTGTAGTATAGGATTCACCCTGTCCAAGAAACCTCATTGATCCAGAAGCGTCAGAAGAAAAAGCAGAGAGCACCGTAGTGGTGCTCCCGATTTCAGCAGTCAGGAACTCAATTCTCATCTGCTTTCAAGGAGCTCCCTTACGATCCTGTTGGCCAGCTTGCCATCTGCTCTTCCCTTCAGTCTGGCCATCAGTTCTCTCATTACCTTGCCCAGATCTGACGGATTATTGGCCTTTAAATCATCAATCGTCTTCAATGCAAGTTTCCGAATTTCATCAACGGTCATTTCTTCAGGAAGAAATCGCTTAAGGATTTCCAGCTCTGCCGATTCGCTTGCAACGAGATCGTCTCTCCCGGCCTTCTCGTAAGCCTCAATAGATTCTTCGCGTTTCTTAGCTTCCTTCGCAATGAGATCTATCAGCAACTCATCGGTAACTTCTGCGCCTCTTGTTTCTTCAGAAGACGCAAGATATGTCTTCACTGAAGCGATAACTCCCCTAAGTGTGTTGGTTTTCAGGGTATCCCTGGATTTCATGGCTTCTTTCATCTCTTGTTGGATTCGATCGAACAGACTCATAAAATCACCTCTACAGATCCTCGATGTCGCTTAGCGACTCTTCTTCATCAAAAGAGATCGGTCTCACGAGCGGGAACGGAATGATATCCCTTATTGACGGCGAATCTGTAACAAGCATGATTACTCTATCCCAACCCACCCCCAAGCCTCCAGTAGGCGGCATTCCGTATTCAAGAGCCCTTATGAAGTCTTGATCCATCATCTGAGCTTCCTCATCTCCAATATCTCTCAAGCTAGCCTGGTGAAGAAAACGGTTGTACTGCTCTATTGGATCGTTCAGTTCACTAAAGGCGTTGGCCATTTCCATTGAGCTGATTATCAACTCGAATCTTTCGGTCACTCTAGAATCTTCTCTGTGGACTTTCGACAATGGAGAGATTATCACCGGATGCTCGGTCACAAAAGTGGGATTCACAAGATTATGTTCCACGAGATCCCAGAGCTTCTCAATCAAGTGGCCCCTTTCCTTGATTTCGAGTTCAGTATTGTTCTTTTTCAAAATGGCTATTAGTTCTTCATCGGAGTCTTTCAAAATATCTACGCCTAGATTCTCCTTGATAAAATCTGCCATCCTCACTCTTCGCCATGGTCTGGAAAAGTCGATTTCTTTTCCCTGATATGTAATCTTTTCAGAACCCGTGATTTCGCGCACGACGTAATTGATCATCTCTTCAGTGATGTCCATTATGTCGTTGTAGTCCGCATAAGCCCAATACAGCTCCATCATAGTGAACTCAGGATGATGCTTGTAGGATACTCCCTCATTGCGGAAATTCTTTCCGATTTCAAATATCCTTTCAAATCCACCAACGAGATACCTCTTGAGGAATAGCTCTTCGGCGATTCTAAGATACATGTCCGATTCAAAAACGTTTATGTGAGTCCTAAAAGGCCTTGCTGATGCCCCTCCCGTCAAGTAGTGGAGCATTGGTGTATCCACTTCGATGAAATCCTTAGACTGAAGAAACTCTCTAACAAGCCTGAACAGTTCCGAACGAACCTTGAACCTTCTGAGAGCATCATCGCTTGAAAGCATTTCGACGTATCTCTGCCTGTAGATTATCTCCTTGTCCCTCACTCCGTGCCATTTTTCGGGCATCGTTCGTATCGCCTTTGAGAGTATTTCAAATTCCTTGACGAAGACCGACATCTCACCTGTATGGGTCTTGAATGGGAAACCGACTACTCCGACGAAATCTCCGATATTCACAAATTTCTTGAAGACTTCGAAGTTCTCGGCACCGACCCCATCAAGCCTTACATAGGCCTGGATCCTATCGGAATTATCTCGGATAACAAAGAAGGCTGATTTTCCGTGGTTTCTCATCGCCACGATTCTTCCCGCAATTCTTACAGTCGTATCTTCCTTTGTTTCGGAGTCCTTGAGGTAGGAAAACTCTCTCTTGATTTGATCTGCCCAATGAGTCTTGTCGAAACGATACGGAAACGGCTCGATTCCTTCATTGCGCATCTGATTAATCTCTTCTATTCTTTGTCTTCGTGCTTCTTCGCCCATAAATATCCCCCATCACTTGCCGATGGTAAGAATCTTGTACTTAGCCCAGCCTGCAGGGGTTTTCACCCTTACCACTTCATCCACTTTGTGAGTCAGGATTCCCCGTCCAATCGGAGAATCGGAACTGATTTTTCCCTCGAAAATGTTGGCTTCCTGTGCGTTAACAATTCTGAACTGAGATTTTTCGCCTGTCTCTATATTCTGAAGCTCAACTACATAACCGAGCTTCACAGAGCTTGTATCTCCGTCATCTTCAATAATCTCGGCATTATTCAGAATTTCCTCAAGCTGCTTTATCCTGCTATCGATTCTTCCCTGTTCGTTCTTAGCCTCGTCGTATTCGCTATTTTCGCTAAGGTCTCCGAGCTCCCTTGCCTCCTTAATCCGCTCCGCAATATCATACATGAGCTTCTTCCTTAGGCTCTCGAGCTCCTCTTTCATTCTGTCGAAACCTTCCTGCGTGAGGTAGATAACCTGCTTTTTCACGAACTGAATCCCTCCATTCAACGATCTCTATCGTCTCTGAGTTCCTCAATTATATCCATGAAATGGTCTATGTCCCTAAATTCTTTGTAAACAGATGCAAATCTGACGTAGGCAACCCTATCCAGGGACTTAAGTTCCGCCATTATCATTTCACCAATCTCGCTTGAGATTACTTCATATTTTCCCGATTTCACTACCTCGTTTTCTACTGAATTTACTATCCTGTTGACTGTGTCTACAGATATGGGCCTCTTTTCACAGGCTCTGAGTAGCCCGTTTAGGAGTTTCTCCCTGCTGAACTTCTCTCTCCTTCCATCCTTCTTAACAACTAAGAAAGGAAGTTTCTCATACCTTTCGTAGGTAGTAAATCTTGCACCACAACTCTCGCACTCTCTTCTTCTCCGAATGGAAGTGCTTTCATCGGTCGGCCTTGAATCAAGAACTCTTGTCGAATCTCCACCACAAAAAGGACATTTCATCTAGCTATCTCCCAACTCTTCCGCCAATGCCATGAGCTTCTTCAACCTATTATATACTGCTGACTTGCTCATCGGCGGATTCATAATCTCGCCCAGCTCTCTCAGATTAAGATCCTCGTTTTCAATCCTGAGGATTGCAACTTGACGAAGATCCTCATCCAATCTGTCGATGCCGTACTTCTTATCGATGATTCTTATGGCTCTTACATGCTTTGCCATTGCCTGAGCAGACTTGTTTGCATTTGCTGTAAGGAAATTCAGAGTCCTGCTTACATCGCTCCTGATCTTTCTTACTTCGATCGCGCTCGAAAGTCTCGTCACCGTCTTCTTTCCCCCCATCAGAGAAAGCAGTTCTATTAGGTCAAGCGACGACTTCACATATGCTTTGAACTTATCTCTTACTCTTACTATTCCGATCTTAATGTTGAAATTGTCTGATATGTACTCCTTCAGTGAACTAACAAAAGCCTCAGTAGTATCAAGCGTTATTTCCAGGTGATACTCCTTGGATGGATCAACAATCGAACCTCCAGCCAAATACAGTCCCCTGATGAACGCACCGAAGTAGACCGGATCATCTCTAACGGGTTTTGGTATGGAGTCATCTCTGACTGAAATGCCATTCTTTCGGAGGAACTCTTCTACCTCTTCAAAGCGAAAAGTAAGCTCTCCGCCTCTCTTTCTTCCTAATCTGATTTCTTCTATTACCTGTGTTTCATGAATCGGCATGGAAAGCTTCTTCGAAATCTGAAACAGCCTTTTAAGACTCGTTATAGATGTAAGCGGGATAACAAGGAAAGCGGTACTTCCTCTTAATCGTAATGTCCCTCTCGACTTAACAAAACCCAGATATTCAGATCTGCACTCGTCTTGGTCGTCCAACGGGAGATGACAAAGCTCTTCTTTGAGTTTGTCGGCATAGCTCACATCTTTTCCTCTCCCAATAGATTCAGCTCTTTCAGGATCGACAGAATGCTGTCTCTCGAATGACGAACGACCAGACGGTTCCGTCCGTCATCAATCAGCTCTGCAGTACCGCCTGAAACTACCCTAACCCGAGTATCGGTAAGCATATCGTTTCTCACCGGCATAGAGCCCCTTTCATAATACCTATTCAGCACGGCAGGCTCTACTTCTCCCACTTCAGTCCAAAAGATCATGTCAAAAGTCACCCCACTATAGTCTTCAACGACATTGACGTGATCGGCAAGTGAAAAACCTGTAGACTCACCAGGTTGGGTCATAATGTTACATATGTAAACCTTATTTGCTTTGGACTTCCCGAAGGCCTCTCTGACCCCGGAAACCAGGAAATTGGGTACAACACTTGTAAACAGGCTGCCGGGGCCCACAATTACCGTCTTTGCAGATTCTATTGCGCCCAATACCTCTGGAAGTGCCTTCACAGCCTTATCGAGAAATACCCTTTCTATTCTCTTTCCGGCAGCCGATATCCTTGACTCTCCCTTAATGAATGATCCATAATCAATCTCAGCCACAAGATGCACAAGATCGTCGGCTACGGGCAAGACTCTCCCTTTGATTTTCAGCATTCTTGAGGCCGCGAGGACCGCTTCTGGAAAGCTCTGAAACATCTCAGTAAGACCTGCAATAATTATATTGCCAAGAGAATGACCATTCATAGCGCGAGCCTCAAATCTGTACGAAAAGACTTTTGTTAGGAATTCCTCATCATCAGCCAAAGCAATCACGTTATTCCTTACATCCCCTGGCGGGGGCATGCTCATGGCTTCCCTGAGAAATCCTGAGCTTCCACCATCGTCCGTAACTGCAACTACAAGCGTTAAACTACTATCGTAATGCTTTAGGACCCTTGCAAAGGTAGAGAGACCAGTTCCGCCACCTATCAAAACCGTCTTGCTCATGATGTAACTCGTTCCTTCAAAGCAATCCCTGAAGACGTAAGGTCAACGCCCCTGACGTTTTCCGCCTTTCCTAGATATCTTCCAAGAATCTCCTGGAAAAAGCGAATATTACCGCTTACATAATACTCAACAGTAGATGAATGATGCGAGGAAATCGTTGCCCAATCGGCAACATTCTTGGCAATGTACTCCGCGGGGTCTATGATCCTTGTCCTGGGAGACAAAAGCGACTCGATCGAACTCCTAATAAACGGATAATGAGTACATCCAAGAATCAAGAAGTCCGGTTGAATCTTAGCGAGGTCTGCCAAATAATACTTGACGATCGAATCAACGATTTCACCCTCCCAGATTCCCTCTTCTATCAAAGGAACGAAAAGCGGGCAGGCCCTTTGTAAGATTTTGCTGATGCTTTCATAACGAAACAGCCTTCTTAAATAGAGAGACTTCTTCACAGTATTCTCAGTTGCGATCACTGCAACTGTCGACTTGTCGGGTGCAGTCTCCCCAAGAAACTTCGCTGTTGGATCGATGATGCTGAAGTATGGAGTAGTCAGCTCCGTCTTCTCCCTTTGAGAGAGTATAGAATCGGAAGTGTTACAGGCAGTGACGATTGCATCGACACCCAACTGGGCAAAAAAGTCGAAGATCTCTCTGACATACCTTCTCAGTGTCTCAACTGGCTTTGAGCCATAGGGTACCCGCGCAGTGTCGGCAAAGTAGTGCAGGCTTACTCCCTCGGGAAAGGCTTCCAATAGTCTTTTAACAACTGTGAGGCCACCAATTCCAGAATCGAAGACACCGATCCTCAGACTATTTTTCAACCTCGTCACGTCCCTGGAAGTATTCCGAAAGAACCTCTTCATATTTCGCCTTTAGCCTAAGCAGTTCATTCTGACTTCTTGCAAGGTCGTGTGCAAGGTTCACCGAAATCCCCACAAGCAACTTCTCATAGCCGACTTCCTCTTCGTTCTTGCTTATTGAATTGTACATCTCCGTAATCTTTGAAAAGACCTGATCCACGAGTTCCTGAGGATCGCTTGTAAGAAAAGTGTACTTCCTTCCTCCGAGGTCCAGAGTGACTGATCGCTTCATTGTTCGACTCCTTATACCTTCTTGCTGTCTTCGACGAGGCTGCCTCTTACCCTTTTTATTAATGAAGAAATTGTCCTTGACTCACTTTCAAGGCGGAGTTCAAGTTCCCGGATTCTTAGCTCGGATTCCTCAACTTTTTTCTGTGCTGTCTCGAGCTGCGTCCAGAGCTGTTCGTTTTCCTTCCTGAGACGGTTGAATTCTTCAACCATCTTGTCTACGACTAGTTCAAGCTCCTGATAACTGTCCAAGAACAACACCCCCTATTTTGAGATTATAACACCTCAACAGAGAAAGAAAACGCGAGCAACCGCCCGAACGGGCGGTTGCTATATCGCTCTGATTAAGCGTAAATCTTTGCTATTGCTACCAGTTGGACAAAGCTCTCTTGAAGGCTGGCCCCTCCCACCAAACCACCGTCAATATTTTCCATAGCGATTAGGGAATCAAAGTTATCCGGTTTGATACTGCCACCATAGAGAATTCTTGTTCGCTCTGCCACGCTGCACTCGTATAGCGACGATAATAAACTCCTTATGTACTTCATGGTGGCCTCGGCCTGTTCGGGAGTAGCCACAACACCAGTTCCGATCGCCCATACTGGTTCATACGCTATGATCACTTGCTCAACCTCACTCTTGTCAAGGCCGGCAAGACCTTTTCTGATCTGTTCTTCGAGAACCTGCTCCGTCCTGCCTGATTCCCGTTCTTGAAGAGTTTCCCCAACACAGAATATTGGAACTAGGCCCTCTCTTAATACTGCCTTGATTTTCTCGTTAGTCATCTCGCTTGTCTCGCCGAATATGTGCCTTCGTTCTGAATGACCAACAAGAACGTACTCCACCGCAAGGTCCGAAAGCATAGGCACAGAAATCTCGCCTGTAAAGGCTCCACTATCTGCAGGATAGACATTCTGGACTCCGACCTTAATCGACGTGTCCTTGAGAATGTCTGCCACCCCGGCAACTGAAAGGCTTGTTGGAAATACTACAACATCAACGGCCTTCTCGTTACCGATTGAAGATGCAAGGAAACCGGCGAACATTCGCGCTTCATTAGGCGACTTGTTCATCTTCCAGTTTCCGGCGACCATTATTCTACGTTTTTTTTTACCTTCCTTAGTCGCTAGACTCCTTATACCAGGCATCTCTTTTCCCTCAAGCATCTCAAGAGAAGCCCCGCCACCGGTTGATACGTGAGAAACTCTGTCGGCCAAGCCAAACTTGTTGATAGCGGCTGCGCTGTCTCCGCCTCCGATAATCGTTACTGCACCCTTGAGCGAAGCCAGCGTCTTCGCGATCGATTCGGTTCCTTTCGCAAAATCATCGATCTCGAAGACCCCCATTGGACCGTTCCAAACAACGGTTTTGGCGTCAACCAGCTTGCTTCTGAATAGCTCAATAGTTGATGTCCCGATGTCAAGTCCCTTCCAGCCGGATGGGACTCCTTCATCTATGAGAACCGTCTTCGATTCACTACCTGCAGCGATTTCCTTGGACACAACCGTGTCAACAGGGAGGACGAGCTCAACCTTCTTCTCTTCGGCTTTCCTCATTATCTCCTTTGCCAGCTCGATCTTGTCCTCTTCAACCAGGGAGTCACCAGTTTGCTTCCCCAGAGCCTTAAGGAATGTGAACATCATCGCACCGCCGATTAGTATTCTATCGGCCTTCTCCAGAAGATTCGTAATGACTCCGATCTTATCGGAAACCTTTGCTCCTCCTAAAATGACTACGTAGGGGTGCTTGGGACTCTCAACGGCCATGCCAAGCATTTCGATTTCCTTCTGCATAAGGAAACCAGGTACACTGGTCAAGTACTGGGCAGCACCCACATTCGATGCATGACCTCTATGTGCTGTTCCGAAAGCGTCGTTTACGTGAATGTCTGCGATCGCAGAGAGCCTCTTCGAAAACTCCGGATCATTCTTCTCTTCTTCAGGGTAGAACCTAACATTCTCCAGAAGAAGAATATCTCCGTTGTTCATTTTTGAGACAGCTTTCTCCACTTCATCTCCGATGCAATCAGGAACAAAGGCAACGGGCTTGCCGATTAACCTTTCCAGACTTTTGCTAACCTTTTCCATTGAGTACTTAGGGTCTCTCTTGCCCTTGGGCCTCCCCAGATGGGAAACAAGGATTGTCTTTCCACCATTTTCGGCTACGTACTTTATCGTTGGTATTGCAGCCACAATCCTAGTATCGTCACTCACTTCGCCAGTCTCTTTATCTAGAGGAACGTTGAAATCGACCCTTACAAGCACCCTCTTTCCACTCAAATCAACATCTCTTAGTGTTAGAACTCCAGACATCTCTTACCTCCTTTCCTCAATAAAACGGGGCCTCCAGGCCCCGTCAGAAAAAATCGAGAATTACATCTTCATCATTTTCTCAGCAAGATCGACTACCCTGCAAGAATAGCCATATTCATTGTCATACCAAGCGCAAACTTTCAACAGGTTACCCATCACTGCTGTAAGCTTGCTGTCAAATACTGAGGACACCGTTGTTCCGACAATATCCGAGGAAACGAGTTCTTCTTCAGTATATTCGACTATTCCTTTCAGTTCGTTTTCCGCCGCTTTCTTCACGAGCGCATTTACTTCCTGCACTGTTGTATCTTTTTCGAGAACCACGGTTAGATCAGTTATTGAACCGTCAGTTACAGGAACTCTCATAGCTATTCCATCAAGCTTGCCTTTGAGTTCAGGAATGACAAGCCCTACTGCCTTAGCGGCGCCTGTTGAAGTGGGAATCGTATTGGCGGCAGCAGCCCTCGCTCTTCTCAAGTCACTGTGAGGCAAATCAAGAATTCTCTGATCGTTCGTATAAGCATGGACAGTCGTCAAATAACCTTTCTGAATCTTGAAACTATCGTTCAAGATCTTTATTATTGGCGCAATAGAGTTAGTTGTACAGGAGGCATTAGAGACAATCTTCATCTCCGGCCTCAGCATATCGTCATTGACACCAAGTACAATTGTCGCATCCACTTCACCCTTTGCAGGGGCAGTAATCAATACCTTTTTTGCCCCGGCTTCAATATGGGGCATTGTCTTCTCTCTGTTTCTGAAGACGCCTGTAGACTCAATGACCAGTTCAACGCCAAGGTTTTTCCAGGGAAGGTTTGCAGGACTCTTCTCTGCGAAGACTTTAACCTCCTTGCCATTTACAACAATCGCTCCATCCTTAGCCTCCACTGAACCCTTGAATCTCCCGTGAACCGAATCATATTTGAGAAGATGAGCCAGGGTAGCTGCATCGGTTAGGTCATTGATTGCAACTACATCGAAATCCCCGCGTTTTACCATCTCTCTAAAAACAAGTCTTCCAATTCTTCCAAAACCGTTGATTGCTACTTTGTACATCTCTTACACCTCCTAAAGTATATTGTCAGGTAGATTGAGCGATCCTGTAACCTTAGCCGTTTCTTCATCTCTTCTCTTCGCTACCTCTGCTAACGCCTCGTTTATCCCCGCAATTATCAAATCTTGAACAATCTCAAAATCCTCTTCTCTTATCTCAGGCTCGACCTCGATCGACTTAATGCGATAGTCGCAAGTTGCAACAACGTTTATCGCTCCTCCTCCGGCAGAAGCCGTCACCTCCAGAGTCTTGAAGGTTTCTTCCAGGCTCTCCATTTCTTCCTGTGCTTTCTGAGCCCGTTTCAGAAGTTCACTCATGTTTGATCCCTTCCTGGAACCTCCATAGTTCTTACCGCCGAGACCTCTAAATTTCTTTGCCATTGTTAGTCCTCCTCAAGCTCTATCTTTATCTTTCCTTTATTTATGTCGTCCTTCAACCCCAAGTTCGAAATCACAAAGTTAACGTATTCCTCAGAATCTTTATCCAGACCTTCAAAGAGATTGCCTCCAACTGATTCATTGGAGAGAAGGAATCGTTTCCCGATTAAATCTTCTGCAATCCCGTTCAGCGACTCAAGTCTATCTTTCAGAAGATCGTAAGAATAGTCGCTGTCCGCTTCCAGAGTTAATACCCCGCCAGATTCGCTTCTAGTAACCTTCGAAAGACTTAGAAGAGTCCAGAGCAGAACGAAGTTGTTATTTCGAAGATGGTCGATAAGTTTGGACAAACTATTCTCTTCTGTAGTGTCTCTTTTTGGAGCTTTCTCGGTCTTATCACTCGTTTCAAAAACTTCGCTTTTTACGTTTTCAGAGTTACCAATTCTCCCTATTGCCGACTTCTCATAACCACTCTTCAGAAGGACCATTACTTCAAATGTTCCTCTCTTATCCTCGGCAAATTTGAGCTCTTTAGTGATCTCCCATAAAGAAAGCAAGAGCTTGAAACGCTCATCAGTTGATTCAGCGATCAGCTGATCCTTCACAGTATCGATCACCTGTTCAAGGAAGACTTCGTAAGTATATCCTGCAGACTGGATCTCTTCAGAGATTTTCAATATCGAAGCCGGCTCTCCCGAAGAAAATGCAGTAATGAACTCCTTAACAACTTCTTCGGGCAGAATACCAAGAGTAGCTCTAACAGATTCTTCACTAACATCACCCGAATAAGAGACAACTCTCTCCATAAGATTAACCGCGTCTCTCATGCCTCCGTGTGCGGCTTTCGAAATGAACCTCAATGCTTTGTCGTCATATTCCAGACCTTCAGATTTCGCGATTCTTTCCAGATAAGTAGCTATGTCTCTTTCGATGAGTGGTTTGAAATAGAAGATCTGACATCGAGAAAGAATTGTTTCAGGAACCTTCTCAAGATTGGTAGTTGCAAGAATAAAAATCACTTTATCGGGAGGTTCTTCAAGAGTCTTAAGAAGTGCATTGAAAGCTTCCCTGGTCAGCATATGGAATTCATCAATTATGTACACTTTGAATCTGCCCATGACAGGTCTATACGATACTGCATCCCGGATTTTCCTGATCTCGTCAATGCCTCTGTAAGAAGCTGCATCCAGCTCAATGACATCCATGTGTGAAGAAGCATCAATCGCTTTGCATGAATCGCAAATACCGCAAGGCTTCTCAGAATCCTCTGCAAGACAGTTCAGCATTTTGGCGACGATCCTTGCACTAGTTGTCTTCCCGGTACCTCTAGAGCCAGAGAATATGTAAGCATGAAAAACCGAATCCTTCTCTATTGCTCTTCCCAGGATCTCTTTCACTTGATCCTGCCCAACCAGCTCACTAAATTTTCTAGGCCTATATTTCCTATACAAAACCTCAGACATCTTAATCACCCGTTCATCTGAATTATAGCAGATCACCCAAAGTTTGTTTGCTGCAAAGATGACCGAAGTGAAACAGTTAGTGAAATTCATAACTAACTCATCCATCTGCAGCACTTGGGAATGAATTCGACTTTCGCTAGTAGACCCTTCTCTTCACCCACTTACCCTTTAAATAGTAAAAGACCATCACCGCAGCCTCTGCAATATCCGAGAATACATATGAAAGCCAGACCCAAACTATGCCGGCCTTCAACACGAACACTGCAATGACCAATATTGGCACTTGAATAAGCCACCTGGATACTACGCTCCCCACTACAAACGGGAAGTTGTACCCGGACCCTCCGAAGACCGATGAGAGACCAAAACCGTATGCCAAGACAGAAATGCCGAGTGAGCCGTATTTCAGGAAACTGGCACCGTAAGCAATTATCTCCGGATCCTTATTGAACACAGCGATAACATGCTCGCCTGCAAAGAAGGCTATTAGTGCAAAGAAAAACATGAAAAAGAACCCGATTAAGGCAGCGGTTCTGGCTGTGGCTCTTGCACGGTCGGCGTTGTCAGCTCCCAGGTTTTGACCGACCATCGCAGAGCCGCCCATGCTAAGCCCTACAAGAGGCATAAACGCTAGTCCAAAAAGCCTCCCCGTTACTCCTACCGCCGCAACCGCAGCGGTCCCGTAGAAGGCAACGAATTTCAGAACTACTACAGCTGACAAGTTCCTGAAGAACCCCTCCAGCCCAGTTGGAAGCCCTATAGTCAAGAGCTTCTTGTCTATAGCTCTATCAAGCCTGAAAAGTCCGGACAGTCTTGGTTTTACGCCTTCCTTTCCTGAGAAAAGAATGTAGAATCCCAGTAGAAATGCTGCCGATTGAGCGATTACCGTAGCGACGGCCGCACCAAAAACGCCCAGGCCAAATCCGGGAATCGATGTCCCCGGAATCTTTTCGAACATCATTATTGGGTCGAGAGAAATATTGAGAACACTCGTGAACATCATTATGTACATTGGACTCTTTGCGTCCCCTATGCATCTGAGAGCCGTGTTGACGGAGTAAGACGAAAACATCATTGGCAGGAAGAAAAGTCTGATATAGCCGTAATCAAGAGCTGATCTCATTACTTTCATATCGTCAGTAAAGAATCCTAGCGATGGTTTTAGGAAGGAGGCAACTAGAACAGCGGAAATCAGAGCAACAATGAACTTGAAAGTAATTGTCTGTTCTATCGCCTTACTTGTTCCTTCGAAGTCCTTTTTTCCGAAGCCCTGAGAGATCAAGGAGATTGAGCTCTGCCCGATTATCGAATTCAGAATATCCACAATCCAAAAAAGAGTGGTGAAAATCGTAACTCCTGCAATTGCTTCGCCTGAGATGCGCCCAATCCAGAAGATGTCTACAATGTCGTAAACCATCTGTGCGCTGAACCCTATCATTGTGGGCACAGACATTATAAGAAGATTCTTCAGAATGCTCCCTTGAGTAAGATCCCTTGCCATTTTTGCCCCCTAGCTTACCTTGTGAAGAAATGTGAAAGAATGCCCGAGTCCAAAATGGACACAGGAATTATACACCCTTTCTAGAGATCGGAACAGGTCTAGATCATCTTCCTCAGTGTATCAAGGAAATTCTCCTTGATAAAACTAATTCCCTTTTGCCAAAAGACAGGATCTGAGACATCTATGCCTACTTTCTGCAGAAGAGATTTGGGAGATTCCGATCCACCGCTTTCAAGTAAAGCGATATACTTTCTTCTGAAGACAGCCCCGTCCTCAAGGTATTTCCTGTACAAAGAAATTACGAGAAGCTGGGCGAAGTTGTAAGCATAACAATAGAAAGGGGTATGAAAGAAGTGAGGGATGCGAGCCCATTCGAACTCGCTTTCCGGGAGAAAATCAACGGTGTCCCCAAACATGAGTTTGAGCTCCTTGGAGTAAAGCTCGGATAGTTCTTCAAACGCCAGATACTCGCCTGACATTTTCTCGTGGGCAGAGATCTCGAACCTGGTGAACATGTTCTGCCTTGCGGTTGTTGCAAATATCTCTTCAATCCTGTTGACCAGAAAAGAGATCTTCTCCTCTCTTTCTTCAATGTTTTTCAAAAGAAAGTCCGTCATAAGCATTTCAGAAAAAACAGAGGCTGTTTCGGCCATTGTAAGCGGCGTATCATAGTTAACTAGGGTCTGTTTGGACGCCAGAACGCCGTGAAGGCCGTGGCCTAGTTCGTGTGCTAGTGTCAAAACGTCACTCATCTTGCCATTGTAATTGACAAGCACATACGGATGCATTCTTGGCGAGGCATACGCGCAGTAAGCTCCACTTCGCTTTCCCGGCATGATCGATCCATGAATATAATCCTCATCGAAGAATCTAGCAACTATACTTTCAATCCGGGGATCAAAGTTTCCCATAACCTCCAGAATCATCTTCTTCGCTTCCTGCCAATCAAATGTCCTGTCTGAAGTTCCAACAGGAGCATATATATCGCTGTGGAGAAGGGCTTCCCTCCCCATAATTGTCGCCTTCAGTCGGTAATAGTCGTGAACAACAGAATAACCATCAGTGGTGGCGTCGATGATACAATTCACTGCCTCATCTGAGACTTCGTTCAGTTCGTTCCTCATTGAAATAGGGGAATCATATCCCCTCTTGTCTGCTTCCAAGTCCCAATCTCTGGAAAGAGAATTGTAAAGATTGGTCAGAACAATACTGTTTTCCTTCGCCTTTCTAAAGAGGCTTTCAAAGGCCTTCTTTCTAAGCTCCGAATCATGATCTCTTCTTAAAGTCTCCACTTCACTCTCTGTGAGCGTCTCTTCCGATGCACCGGTAGTAATTCTATACGTAAAACTCGATGTGAATTCATCATAGAGATTCAGAATCGCCTTCTTGCCCGTTATCTCTTTTAGAACCATAATTCTTTCTTCCGGCTCAGAAAGCATGTGCTTCCTTTGAGTTCGAATGAGATCGAGATGATGTCTGTAATCTGCTAGTTCGGTAGAATTCATAAGACTATTAAAGAAGTCCTCGGAGACTTTCGAAAGTTCGAGTTTCAGAAAGAGAAGCTTGCTTTCAAGTTGCGATTCAAGATCATCTATCTTACGTAGGAGCTTCTGAACAGCTGGTTCCTTAGAGTCTGTTGAGTGGCTCAAGAACGAGAACATCGATAATCTGAAAAAACGGTTCATAAGGTCTTCTTCTCTTTCAATAGCTATCTTCAGTTCGCTAGCCTTGACACTCTCGGTCTGAATTCTCCCTTTGAAGTCTTTAATAAGCTTATCACTCTCACTTATCAGAATTCGTATGTCTTCTTCCAGGGAGGGATCGTCCGGCGAACCGTACAATCTTGTGAGATCCCACTGAACCAGTTTCCCCTCACTCAATTCTTCGTTTACCTCCTTCTCCAAATTCTGCAATCAATTCTCCAAAAGATCTATTGCGAAGAAGCCTGGATACTTCTACCCAACAAGTATAACTGTACGAACGATATGTCATGAAATCCATCTTCGAGTAATCAAGAGTCTTCACCTCGTCAAGAATGATTTCTTCTCGACCAACCCACTCACCCGTAATATAACAGACAATACCTTCTTCTAGCCAATAGGGAAGTTGGTAATCCCTCAGAATGAGATGGCTCATCTCATGTGCAAGCGTTCGCGGCAGGTTCTGAACTAGAGTAAGCGGCTGCACAATAATCGTGTTTCCAGTTGCTGCAGCGAGAAACCAATAAGCTATGCCGGAGAGTTCAGAGAACTCTCCAGCCGAGGAAGCGATAATTAGAATATAGGTACCATTTACGGATCTTCCCGTTAGTCTTTCAAGCAAGCTTCTATAGCCTTCAAGCTCTGGCATTTCCCATGAGACATACGCGCTTGTGAAACAAAAAACCGTCACTTGAAGTAGCAAAATGACAACAATAGCTAGTGCTTTCATTCAACGTTCAGCATTACCGATTCTGTGTTTGCCCGATAGTCTGCATCGTACATTGCCCATGCCTGTACAGGAGGAATAATGAATTCCCCTCTGGTGAGAATTCTCCAGCTGCTTTTCGTCACGAACTCTCCTCCGTCATTGAAGAAGAAGGCTATGCGGTCGTATCTTGAATCCTTGAAGGTGTATCCCCACCAGTAGTAGTCAAAATAGTAGAATTTTGTGTATCCGAGTGTGTCACCCTCAATGTTCTCCTCAACGGAGATTCCTGTGGAGGGCAACATATCTTCGACCACAACATAGGGAACTGTATCGGGAATCCTTATTCTCACTTCGGAGACTATCGTCTCCCCGACTCTTATCGGGCCGGGTTCACCAAGCTTAACAGCGAAAAGCTCCATCGTGGCGTCATTGTAGTAACTGTATTCAACCGACCTGACGATTATCTCGCCATTGCTAATACCGAGAACATCGCCTTCGTAGATCTTGAGACCGAGTCCAAAGTTTGAAAGCTTCAGCTCACCGTCTACTATCGCAACAACCATCCCTTCAATAGTCTTGGAGGCACTTATTTCAAGAGAACCTACTTCGTCAGCCGACAGCGTCCTGATCGAAGTAACTACGGCGGGCGAGTCTATCTGAGGTGTGGTGAGAACGTGAGTATCATCCATAGGCACGGCTACCTTTCTTCTCAGAACCCTTTCGACAATCAGACCCGCGTTTTCAGCTTTGATTTCCTCTGACCTAACTGCCGTTTCGCCGTTAATCGATACCGCTACCATTTCAGAGCTTTCAATAACAATTGTCTTTCCGGTAATCGGTATTGTTATTGAATCCTCCAACCCGCCTTCGAAGACTACATCCCCGTCTTCAAAAACCACTTCAACTTCCGCATCCTTTGAAAGCGAGCTGCTAACTGATGAAAGCGAGAGAATAGCCATAGCGGTCGATGATGTTCTATACCAATAACTGCCGTTTCCCATCTTCAGGAGTCTTTTGGAAATTTCTGCAACTGTTGCGGAAGGTACATCTAGATCTACCGCAGCTTTCAGAAGGAAAGAGAGAGTAACCGTATCGTCAAAGAAATAGTTGAAACTGCTACCCGAGATAACGTCAGATGCGCCTAGGTCGACATACTCCATGGCCTCCTCAAAAAATGCAACCGCCTTGGCGTCCATGTTTAGAGTCTCGTATGTCAGCGCGGTCAAAACGATCGAGGCAACATCATTCTTATAATCTACGATTGAGCTTATCGGGTCTCGCAGTTTCCTGCTGAACAGTGTAATGACATACTGAAGGAAAGGATCCGGCTTGTCTCTGTTAAGACTCTTCAATGCCGAGTACCCCATCGCGATTACATCCCTATTTATATCGTAACCGTTTTCTGTGGCAAGATATAGACCTAACATCACGTAAGACGTCATGAATGGAGTGCTCTGGTCATCTTTCCACCAACCCCAACCTCCGTCGTAGTGCTGATAGCCAAAGAGGCGTTCAAGACCATCGCCAACTACAACCGAGACTTTGTCTGCAAAAGACTCATCGGCACCTGCAAGTAGTTGAGAAGCCGCCAATGCTGGAAGAAGCCTACTCATTGTCTGTTCCACACAGCCATAGGGATAATCTACCAGATACCTTATTGCTTCAAGAAGAATTGGATCAATTGTGGAAGAGATGGTAACACTACCAATTGAGTCTTCCATAAATTCAATTACTCTATTCCCTTCAAGAAAGTCAAGGTCGCCAAATCGGATATATGAGTACCTTGGCTTCAAAGGAATTTCGTATTCAACACCGTCGGAGCCGCGACTTCCTTCAACAACAAACTTAACTCTGAGACTCTCATCCTTCTCCGAAGGCAAGAGATCTCTTAGAACCATCTCATAGCTGAAGGAAAGACTTCCGAAGGCGTCAATAGTTGCTCCCTTCTCTTCAATGACTTCATCATCAACATAGAAACCGGTGATGACAGGCATACGAGTGTCAAGATTATTCTTCACGGAAAAGACTAGATTCACTGTATCGCCAGCGATCAGAAACTCCGGAAGGAAACTGCTAACGGTCATGGGCTTCCAAGTCTCGAAACTAGACTTCTCGTAGCTGAAATCTCCCGAAAAGTCGGCCGCAAGAGTTCTGACAGTCCATGTATCGAGATCTTCCGGTACAACAAACGACAGTTCCGCAAAGCCGCTCTCATCGGTGAAAGTTCCAACAGACCAGAAGGCGCTGTCGCTGAAAAGTTTCCTGGCTCTCACGTCCGAAGTCAAGCTTTCGCCATTTCCACCACGATCGCCCATCCCGAAAGTAGCACCACCAATTACCTTAGATTCGGCCGCGGGTGGTTGAGATTCCAGTAGATCTCCTAGCTTGGCTATTGACGGGTAGGCAGAATAATACAGGTCGTTTATACTTACAGTGTTGAAACCCCTGTTGAAGGGACTGCCCAGTGATTCCTTCCACCGATCGGAATCGCCTTCAAAGAGAGAAAGCATTGCCTGAGATACTACTGAAACCGTCAGTCCTACAACGGCGGGATTCCCTTCATCATCGAGGACCTGCAGCTTCATATTGACGGTATCGCCAGGTTCATATCTATCCTGAGTAAGCACATTGATTGAAAGGTCTCTTGAAGCAATCTCAACTTCGATGACTCTTGACTGAATAATCTGATAGTTCTTATATCCAACGATAAAGAGCATGAAGTTCTCGTAACCATAGTTCTCGGGGATCTCTATTTCGATAGTGTTCTTGCCCTCCGTAGAACTGAAAGGAAACTGCTTGAATTCACCCGAAAAATCACCAATGACCCAAAGATCCATTGGAGATGATGTATAGAATGATACTCTTGCCTTGGAGCCAGGAGCAGCAGACTCAACTGAATCCACCAGAATAGACCCGTAGTAGTCATAGTACCCACTAGTATAGACTGAATATCTGTTAACCACTTCCGGTTCATTTGAAGGGGCCCCGTTGGCCTCGAAATACACAACCGTATCCGGCGGGACGTCCCTAAGACTGATCAGAATCTCTGCCCTTCCACCACTGTCAGTGGAAAGTTCTTCCCTGAAAATGTTGATCTTAAGCTTCTTCTCAACCTGTTTTCCTTCGTCCATTAGAATTACAGGTTCTTCATACCACGCCTTCATCTCAAATGCCTTGGAAACAAGAGTATCGTTGTTCAATCTTGTTTCGATTTTCACGAGTGCTTCTTTATCGGTGAATCTGTAGTCAACATTGAAATCGAATGTTCCCTGTACTACCTTGAAGTCAACCGTACTTCGTGACTGCATACCGGTATCGTCTGAGACAGTAATAACCGCGTAGTATGAACCGCTCTCAAGCTCTTCAGAGTAGCCAATCACCGCTTTACCCAGGCCATCAAGTCTCGCAGATCCATTGTCAATATACTGACTGCCCTTGTATATCGTGTAGTCTACTTTGCCAAGCGAGACGGGATCTCCGAAGTAGTACTCGGACAAAACGTTGATTGTAACTGCCTCTCCCTTTCTGAATGCCTTTGATGCAGATTCCGCTGTTGTGAAGAACGTAGGCTTTTTGTAGTCGGCAATCTGGAAGTAATAGTAGTCCTCGTTTCCTTCCCACCGGATGATAATCCTGTAGGATCCCCTGGTGATTTCGGAGTATGTTCGGAACGTACCACTAACAGAGCCAAGGTTATCCGGGCTCAACTCTTCAGTGAAGACGCTCCTGTTTAATGGATCTACTATTTCAACTTCTACAGAATTAGTTCTAGGTATTTGATAGCCCGAAGATGTTATCTCCCTTATGAAAGCTCTGAAATTAACAACTTCACCGGCTTTGTATGCCGGTCGATCAGTAAATATCAGAGAGATGTTTCGAGACGAGAAATAGTAATCATACTCGCCCGGCCTCCACAGGATCGATCCATTGGCAGACTGAACAAGTATTGCATCTCCTGTCGTGGGAAGATAGTCAAAAACGAACACTCCATTTTCTGTCCGTCCCAATAACTCCCCGTCTATGAGTCTGTAAAGGGAGAAGCTATCAATGAAGCTGGAATCTTCCTTTTTCCAGAGTCTCATCATCGCTCCATCTTCATAAGCAAGCAGCTGAGCTCCAACCATACGATAGCTTGTCATCAATTTGGCACTTCCTGACTGCGACGAAACAACAATCAGTCTCAGGCCCATTAGAGCTTTCTCGGGCAAGTATATCCTTTGTTTCTCCTTTACTGTCTGCCTGAAAGCGTAGAGTGGATCGCCGGAGATTCCGACATCCCCGATGGTGATCGCCCCAGTAAGATCCTGCTCGTCCAAATCATAAATCTTGATATCGATGTAACTATCCTTGCCGTCTGTGTATATTGTAGGTAGATAGTCCATAGAGTACAACTCTACGAAAGATGATCTAAGCTCATAACCATACTGCTGAATCTGAAAAGCAAGTGCCGTTAAACCTGTGAATAACAGAATAATAAGAAACACCAAGGTTCTTCTCATTGCCTTCACTCTCCATCACTTGCGGGGTAGAAACTTGAAGGAATATACCCCGAGATAGTTTTCGTTGTTGTATATTGGCAACCATTGATAAGGCATCGTTCGTAAATAATCATCTATTCTCCAGAGCTTCAGAACACCTGAATCACTTTCGGAAAGAGGTCCGGTATGATAGATCAACCCATCGCCAGTGTATATCATCGAGTGAAAAGTTGATGGAGAGGGGTGGTGAAAAAAGAGTATATCTCCAGGTCTTGCAACGCTGAGATCTCTGCCCTTAAATACCATACTACTACGAATCAGGTTGTAAGCATCGGCAAAATAAGTGAATTCTCCGGTGTTACTTATGAAGATTCTATTCTTCAGAATTGGTATATCCGGGTAGTTGTACTTCTTAACGTCAGGTACCGCTTGCAAGTCTATTCCTGTCTTTTCGTACCAAAGCTCTTTGTCAATACCCGAATCAAGAAACCACTGTTCATCATGCCTTTTGAGAGCCTCTCTAGCTGCGAATCTTATTAGCCCGCTGCAATCCCTCTCTTGAGAGCTCCACCTGCTGGAAAACTCAATAACCTGATAAGCTGAAATATTCACAAACCAAGTTCTGAAGTTCTCTGTATCTTCCAAATCAAGCACTAGATTGTCGGGGAAGCCATCTGAATTGATATCGATGAAATCCTCGAACTCTAGAGAGACAGTCTTACGTGCTTTGAATAGTCCTTGAAACGAAATAACAACTACCGCGTCGCTATCGTCAGCAACGAAAGAGTATTGAGTATACCCTCGATCGGCTGACAAGCTTTCCAGGGTTGCTCCTCTCACGTATGTTAAGGAAGGCCTTCCGAAAAGCGAATCAGGAACCTTAACTGTGAAAGCGTCGCCACGTCTAATACCGTTTCTATTAACAACTATCCGTTCAAAACTACCTCTAAAACTCAAATATGTCGCAGATAGGAAAGTAGTTATCAAGAGAGCCAGAACGAAATACACAAGACTGATTCTTTTCAATGCAATCCCCCTCTGTAAACCATCATACTCCTTCAATGATAGGACTTTGGATAGAGGTTTTTGTTCGGGAAAAGCAGATAGTTAAGATCCCCCTCTTTGTAGGTTCACTTATTCTTTTGAAAGATCCTTGGATAAGCAAATCTGTTATTATTAAGAGAAGAAGATGAGCGGGGGTGACGATATGATAAGGAGAAGAGCCTTTTTTGCTACAGTGGTGATGATTATCTCTATGATTCTCACTTCTGGTTGCGTTGGATATATACTGGCAAGACCCGACAGCTTGATTGCGAGGCTGGAGCGTGAGATCAACAGGGGCAGGGAAGACAGAATTCTTGAGCTCTACGCAGAAGAGATTTGGATCGCCACTTCGGGAAGTCCATTAGGAAGAACGCTTCCAAAAGACACCGTTGCCTCCTTCTATGCGGACTTCTTCGAACTCTACGATGGCATTAGTTACACTGTTGAAGTAGATAGAGAAAGAGTTGAAAGAGACTCCCGAGAAGCAACAATGACTGTGTTCTTCACTCTCGACTATTCATCTGGGGAAGAGAAGTATTCAAAGAGCGGCGAGAGTACGATCTTCTTGACGGGAATTGATAGTCAATGGAAGATTTCCGGAGAATTCAACAATCCGATTATCAGTTTCTTTGAGCCTGCTAGTATGTAATTGCAATATGTATTCATATTTCTAATTTCTAACAAAACTCGTAAGACGATGCAGCGCACGATATCGGCTTTTTGCTTTGGAATCTATCTGTTCTTCTTGAACGGTGATCTAATCTTCGATTTCGCCTATTGCCGCCTTTACCGCTGCAACAATTGACTCACTTGTTGCTGTGGCTCCGGTAATCACATCTACATCGAGACTCTGAGCTTCAACAATTCTTTCGGTTAAGGCTTCTGCACTTCTAGCATACCTATCTGAACGATTCTGAACAATTCTTATCTCAATTATCCTCCCATCCAGTATTTCAACCTCAAGTCCAACGTAACCTTCTCTTCCAACATACACTCCATCTTCCAGATTGCCAAATGGTTGTGAATTGATCTGTGAAATCTTCTCAGGCCTATTGACTTGCCAGTTAAATACTACTCCGATTATCACCATAGCGAGAGCCAAGAAAATCGAAACGCTAATCGTGTATTTCATCGATACCTCCCATCCATAAAAAGCTTATAAAGAAATTGTCCCTCGCATCCCAACCCGAGAGATTTCCTGAATGAAATATTCGGATTACTTTTATCGGCTATTCTCCGAAAATCACGTACCTCATTTCTGATTCAGGTCCAAGAGGTCAAACGGCAGCGGAATTCGAAGAGAGTATCCCGATAATGTCATCAAACAAGAGCTTTGTGGCACCCTTACCCATCATGACGCTTTTATCAATCTTCTTCAGAGAATGAATCACTGTTGAGTGCTGCTTCCCGGTTTCCCTTGCTATCTCCGTTACTTGTTTGCCGAAGTGATTTTTCAGAATGTACATTGTCAGCTGTCTGGCAAGAACTATATCTTTACTTCGACTTCCCGATTCAATCTCCTTTCTGGTAACTTTCATAATCTTCTCAATAGCAGCATAGATCTGGTCTATCGGTCTCTGAGATACTGGAACATTTACTGATCCCGTAAAAGACTGAAGTATTTGAGTTGCCAGAGAAAGGTCTATCTGTGATCTGAAAACACTGCTGTGAACTATCAACTTTATGATTGCGCCTCTAAGTCTTCTTAAGTTTCCGTCGATATTGTCGGCCAAAACTTTCGCCACATCGTCCGGAAGTAAAACGGACTCTCTCTGAGCAAGCTGTTTAGCAATATGAAATCTCGTAGAAGGCTGGGGCTCCTGGATCGACATAAGCATGCCCATCTGGAATCTTGATTTAAGCCTGCTGTGGAAAGTATCAAGCTCCTCAGGATTTCTGTCAGAGCATATTATCAACTGCTTTCCCGAATCGTGAAGCTCATTAAATGAATGAAAGAACTCGTTTTGAACTCCTTTCTTCCCAATTAGAAACTGGATATCGTCGATCAAAAGAATGTCGGATTTCTTTCTGTAGTGGTCTCTGAATTTCTGAATGTTGTTTTCTTTTATCGATTGAATCATGTCGTTCATAAACTGCTCGCTTGTTATGTATAGCACCTTCTTGTCAGGAAAACTGTTCATCGTCTCTTGAGCGATTGCCTGAAGGAGATGTGTCTTACCCAGCCCAACATCTCCGTATACGAAGAAGGGATTATATTTGCCCGGATTCTGGGCAACATCAAGCGCAACTTGGTAGAGCGCCTTATTCTCGCTCCCAACAACGAAATTTCTGAATGTGTATTCCGGGTTTAGGTTGGAAATCATCAGCGGCTTTCTTTTCAACAGAGAACCGGAAACTCTTGAATCGCTTTGCTCCTCAGAGGGGGTCTCTTTGCTTTTGTAGATTATTTCGAAAGGCATTTTCTTTCCAAGGATACTTGATATTGAATCGGAAATGACTCCTCCGTATTTTGTCTGGAGCCAATCCTTTATGAATAGATTGGCAACAGAGAAAACCACTTTCTCATCTTCGACTTCTTTCAATTCAAATGTGGAGAACCAGTTGTCCCACGTTTTCTTTGAGACCTTCTTCTTAAGAGTGCTTATTATAGAATTAGACACAACGACCTCCACGGATAATAGCTGTAACCCTGAAGCGAACCGCATAATAGGAAATAACGAATAATATGTAGCTCCGAAGCAATTACTACTATACCAGACTTAACACGCAGAAAAAATAGACAAATTTTGTGTTCCACTATAGAAAGGGGCAGACCATTTGTCTGCCCCTACATGTGATCGTTAAGAATTGGAAACTATTCTACTTTTATTGACTGAACTGGACAGGAATCAGCGGCATCCTGAGCACAAGCCGCTTCTGTCTCCGGAACAATCACCTCTGCCTTTCCATCATCATTCATTCTGAAGACATCGGGGCATATTCCTTCGCACACGCCACAGCCAATACAAGTATCTTTGTCTACATATACTTTCACACTCACACCTCCACCAGAAAAATCATTGTGAATTATATCATGCCCTTACACTCTTTAACGATTATCTTGGCCATCTCCAGGCCAACTCTCTTCTGACCCTCCGATGTACTTGCTCCTACATGAGGAACGCAAATGACGTTCCCCAGTCCGATAAGTTTCCTTCTCAACTCGTCGGACGGCGGCTCTACCTCAAAAACATCAAGGGCTGCTCCAGAAACCTTACCTGAAACCAATCCGTTGTAGAGTGCCTGTTCATCTATGGTCCCACCTCGGCTTGCATTGATAATAATAACGCCGTCTTTCATCAGGGAGATCTCTTTTTCACCAATTATGTGTTTCGTTTCGGGAGTGAGGGGTATGTGGAGCGATATTATATCCGATCTCTCAATAAGTGAGTCAATGGTGTCCGTCAGATCGACTTCCAAATCGGTTTCCTTAACAAAAGGATCGTACGCACAGACTTTCATTCCAAATGCCAATGCTCTCTTTGCTACTTCTCTGCCTATTGCTCCAAACCCGATCAATCCTATAGTCTTGCCAAAGATCTCGGTACCCTTGAGCTCCTTCTTCTCCCACTTTCCTTCCTTAATTCCGTAAGTACCTCTTGGAATATGTCTGACCAGTCCAAGAAGCAATCCAAAAGTCAGCTCAGCCACCGATATCGCGTTCGCGCCAGGTGTATTTCTGACAAGGATATTGTGCTTCCTTGCCGACTCGACATCTACATTGTCCAACCCAACTCCAGCTCTTGCGATTAGCTTGAGTTTCTTCCCTGCCTCGATTATCTCTGATGTGACTTTCGTCGCACTCCTGACAACGAGCACTTCAACCTCAGGCATTATCTCAAGCAACTGATCTTTATCGAGATGCTCTGCAGATATCTGGAAGAGATTGCTGTCTTCGAGTATCTTCATCGCAGTTTTATCTAGAGGATCGTTAGCATGAAGTCGAAGCATCACGCACCCTCCTTTTCGAATACTTCCATAGCGACTTTCGCTCCGGTCCCGTACTCGACATTGAAGCCGAGTCTTCGCAAGACTTTCTCAAGAGCCGTTAGGGCAATTACTACGTCATAGTCGGACATATAGCCGAGGTGTGCAATTCTGAAGATGTTTCCTTTCATCGCGCCCTGTCCTCCTGCGATTGTTACGCCATATTCGTCTCTCATAATAGAGACGATTTTGCCGCCGTCGACTCCTTCAGGTACTTTGACAGAAGTGAGGACGTTTCCCGGTCTCTTGGAAAAAAGCTCCAGCCCCATAGCTTTTATGGCTTCTCTTGTTGCCTTTCCCATCAGTTCGTGTCGTGCCCACACATTCTCCATGCCTTCGTCAAGGAGCATTTTTACTGCAAGGCTCTGCTGATAGATCAAATTAACTGCGGGCGTCCATGGAAGAGGGTCTTTGAGATATTTCTTCAGATTAAAATAGTAGCTTGTCGATTTCGTGTTCTTAGCCTTTTCAACGGCTTCTTTGCTGAATGATATGAAGGCCAGTCCAGGAGGTAGCATGAAACCCTTCTGAGAACCGGAGACAACGATATCCAGTCCCCACTCATCCGTTAGCAATGGCTCTGCAACAAGACCGCTTATACCATCAACCACAATCAGCTTGCCGGCCTTCTTCACAACTTTGCTGATACCTTCGATATCCATTACAGTACCTGTGGATGTCTCACTAAGAGTCGTCAGAACTGCAACCGCATCCGGGTTGGCATTAAGGGATTCTTCAACCATTTCCGGAGTGTAGAAATCTCCATACTCCCTCTCCAACAAGACAACATCTGCACCGAAAGTCTTTGCTAGCTCAAGCCATCTTTCGCCAAACTTTCCAACACTGCAAACTATGACTTTCTCGCCGGGATTTACAATATTCGTGACGGCCATTTCCATGGCACCTGTTCCTGAAGAAGCTAGAATGAATAGATCATTCTCCGTCTTGAAGACATTCTTAGTGCCGCTTACCGCATCTTCAAAGATTTTTTTGAACTGTGGAGTTCTGTGATGAATAGTATCCCTAGCACCTTCAAGTAGTACATCGATAGGAACCGGGGTGGGCCCAGGAGCAAGTAGGTAATTCTTCTTAATCATCTTTGCCAATTGAGGCACCTCCAATTCAATTTGGTTTTTGGTGTTCATTCTATCTTGAGGGTATATACTTGCTAAATTGAATCACCATCGATTATGAGGAATAATCAACGACATCTCATCTATAGTTTAGAACACGTAGCTTTATGTGGCAACGCCCGGTAACCTCAAACAAAGACAATGATTGTTGGTAGAAGCATCACATCACGTTTATACTTGGTTTTGCGCCTTCCTCGCTCCTTCATTTTCATTTGCGACCGAAGACCCGGAATCACCCGATACGAGTGTATGAAATCGTTCTGTTTTGAGCATCAGGGATGATAAGATCAGACAGGCAAAATGAGATGCCAAAAGGGGTGGATTTTTTGAAGTGGTTTGCCATTCTTACGGTTCTGATTATTTCTTCTATTTCGTTGCTAGGTTTGTCCGTGACTTTCGAAAAGTCATGGGGGTCTCAAGGAAACAAGGACGGACAGTTCAGTGACCCTCAGGGGCTTGCCTCAGACGGGAAAGATTTCATTTACGTAGCCGACACACTTAATCATAGAATTCAGGTTTTCGACAGCACCGGAAAACACCAAATGTCCTTCGGAAGGTTTGGCAGCGAGCGAGGTGAATTCCTTTTCCCGCATGATGTTGTTGTAGATTCTAAAGGCAGTATATACGTCGCTGATTCCCAGAATGGCAGAGTTCAGAAGTTCGATAACGAGAACAAGTTTGTGAAGTCATGGGGAAGTAAAGGTGCAGAACCCGGTCAGTTTGACGGACCTATGTATATTGCAATCGATGGCGCAGACACAATATATGTAGGCGATGCTTTCAATCAAAGAGTTCAGGTTTTCGATGGGGAAGGAACTCTTCTGCTGACAGTAGGCGCAAAGGTAAACATGTTCGAGGCAATGAACCCCGGCAATCTCGCCTCAATATCGGGGTTGAGTGTTGACAGCAATGGAAACATCTACGTATCGGACGACATAATGAGAAGAATCCAGAAGTTTGATTCCCAAGGGAACTACATTTCAAACTGGGCCTCAACCTATGAAGGCAACTGGGGCCAGCCTGGAGAGTCTGTGGTAGATCGTTTTGGAAATCTGTTCTTTATAAACAAAATGACAAGTATGATACTAGTTCTTGATCCGGACGGAAACTTCCTCTTTGAGTGGGGAGGTGTAGGAACTACAAGTGGTTTATTTACGAAGCCTTTCAATATATGTGTCGACGGTAAAGACAATGTGTTTGTACTGGAGCAATTAGGAAATAGGATTCAAAGATTCAAGATCAATTACTAATCAAGGTATAGGACAAAGGAGGTTGGTTTATGAAGAAGTTTTCTGTTTTGCTGATTTTGATAGTCCTTATCGCCAGCTCCGTTTTCTCCCAGCGGTTATTGTCACAAGACAGTGCGAAGTTCATCAGTATTGTAACCGACGGAACTTTCAATAATTTCCCCGATGTGCCCATAGGCGAAGCCTTTGACTCATTCTTCGAGATGTCAAGATGGAAGCATTTGAAGGAAGGAACGCAAAACATTGTTGAGTTCAGCGGCAGCTTCGCGGATGAATATAGGGGAAGTTCAACGGTTCTGATGCGATTCTCGGTTGTAGAAGAGGACTCTACCTTCACATTGAGCTATTGGGAGATCAATGGAGTTCCTCAGGATAATAGCGGCCAGTACGCTTTTTTGGAGAGGATCTTTCTTCCCGATAGGGCTGCTGTAGCAATCTCCATAGTAAGAGACGGTTTCTTCTACGAATTCCCCGACAGGGTAATAGGAGAGTCTTTCAGCAGCTTTTTCGCCGATAGTTACTGGGATTACTTCCTTACTTCCGACAATCTAGACGTTGTAGAGTTCTCGGGCTTCTTCTACAGCAACGACGAGCTTGTTGAAGCTCTCTTCCAGTTCATAGTAAACGTCGATGAACGGACCTTCGAGATCGCTTACCTCGGAGTTGACGATGTTACTCAGGACGATACGTTGATTAATACGTTGTTGAACTCAATCTTTGCATCGAAAATCACGGACGTCAAGAACTCATATTTCGACGTGTACTACAACTGGATGACGCTAGGGGAAGCCTTTGACAGTTTCTTCTACGATCCATACTGGGACTACTTTCTATCAACAGATGATCTCGATATTGTAGAGTTCTATGGAACCTTCGACCTTGGAGGGATTCCAGCAGAAGTGTACTGCCAATTCGAAGTATATGACGATGGCAGCTACGATCTCTATTACTGGGAGATAGATGGATACTATGAAAGCATAAATGCCTTCTACCTGCTTCTTGAATTGATTTACTACTGAATTTTGTAGAGAGGGCTCATCAGGGCCCTCTTCTTTTCCGCCTTCAAACTGAACAGATCTACGAAACAATCGGCATGAAATCGACAAAACTCTATTTCTAGGTTTTTGTTGAGCGGTGGAATCGTGGAACCGAAAGATAAGTGCGTCACGATTTTCAAGGGGCTTTGCTAGCGGGTAGTTTTAGGTCACCCTTCAATAAAGGAGGGATGTTATAGAAGGTTACTTGGAGGTTCTCATTCCTCACGAGATGAACAATACCGTTAGGGAAATCATAGAATGATAGTGCAGGAAAGACCAAGCGGTTACTAGGAGCTCCAAGGAGTCCCCAAGAACACAGAATGTCAGAACATTGATTCACGGGTTTCAAGCAGAACGTTGTTAACGAGTGGAGGCTTCCTGAATGGCCTTTGCCCTGAGTGATTCCGTTTCAAGCAGAACATTGTTAACGAGTGAAAATCCTTTCAAACTCTCCCTAGTGTTTATTACGAAAACTCTTCTAGCAAAGCGACAATTGGAAAATGCAATCACCTACAAAGCTTTGGAATACAGATGCTAATGCATTGAGGGAGTTCTAGCATACGTTCTGGAACTAGAGATGCTCAACTACTCTAGGGAAGAAAGGAGAGATCACTTAATTCAATTCGTATTTCCTCTTTGTTCTTGAAGGGATCCGGTCAAAGCAGTGATATCGAATCTCGATTATTCAATGAACAGCATAATTAAATCTACTTGGAACTCCACGATCTGTTTGCTGATTAGGTGATGCTATTCGCTCCGTCCAAGTGTTTGCTGCAGAATATAAGTCCAAGTTGAGAATCTAAGGAAACTCTAAGGAATGGATAGTAATATCTTGTGTACTGCTTGAATGAAGGAGGTGCATAGGGATGAAGAAAGTAGTCATAATCGTACTTATACTTTTCCTGGCGGCAACTCTAACCTATGCTGTTGGTCAGCAACTCAGAGGAAACAAGGGCGCTAGACTTGCTTCCGAAGAGTGTCCGCGTTTTGCTGAAAGAACTGAAGCCAATGTAGGAGAGTCATGTCCTAATGACGGAGAGATGCTTCAGAAACGCTTGAGAAATGGTAGTTCTGAAGCGGAGAAGTCTTTCGGCGAAGGAAGAGGATACCGCAAAGGTTTGGGAACACGCTAACAGCGAGTTGTTAGTTCTCTTAAGGAGGGCCCAGCCCTCCTTTTCTTAACTTACATAAGGACAAGAGATATGAATCAATGCAAACTGACTTTTAGGCCAGTTTTCTAATCAAATTTGGTTATTATTCTTGAATAGATTTGTAAAGCGACCGCCAGAAAGATGTAGATGGTTCAAGAAGACCATTAGATAGCCGGTCGCGATGAAAATCAAACCGACAACAAGAGTGAAGATGAAGAGATTTAGATATGAACCAATTCCGTTTGGATAGGCCGCAGCGGGTTTTAGAAACCAGTAAGGGAAAAAACCTGTTATGGCTCCTCGAATCACCGAAACAACCGCGTAGGAAAGAGGATATACCGCCCAGAGTAAGGGATAGAAAAACCTATATGATTTCCCTTCTTCAAAGATTAGCCAGAAGATTATCGCGAGAAGCGGTGTAACTTAGTGCAAAAGGTTGTTAGCGAACAGAGCCTGTCCTCTGGGCCAATAGTGGTCCGAAAGAAGGAGATGGTAAATAGTCATAGTCACTGTTATCCACAACACCGAACCACCCGTGATAATGCTCAGTAATCCTGCTGTTATTTGTGATTTTGCTGTCCTTATGGAGAATACTGCATTCAAGAGGGCGACTATTGCGACTATCAGATTCGTCTGCAAAGCGTAGTAGCTCAATTGCATCAGTGCTCCCGAAAGATTCCTGGACAATAACAGTTGAAAGGCTATTCCAGAAAGAGAGATACAGAACAACGATAATTGAGAAATCAGATTCACTTTCCTTTTCACTTTGAGCTCCTAGTATCGAAGAATTCGGTTCGCTCGTAATTCAGCTCTCGGAAGAGTTTTGAGCTCCAATGATTCACAGCCAACATACTGAATTATAGAGTCTGCAAGTCTTAAAGTCCGTATTACTAGATTTCGGAAGGACTGAATCCAGGAGTATTGATTTCCTCGAGTGTCGACTCTCTCCAAGTACCTTTCTTTTTATAACAAGGAAGTATAATAACATTGGTGTTACCTAATTTCAAAGGAGGGAGGCCATTTGTGAGACTATTTGATCTCGAGCTGAAGCAGCTTTGTGAAGAAGATGACGCTTCGGAACTAGCCCGATCCGTTAATACAACTCCGGAGAAGGTCAGAGAACGCACTTAACCTGTGTCCCTACGCTCCTAAAGGGGCTTTTGCTCTACTCCTCGACTGAGCCAGGTTTTGAATCTCTCAGCAAGGGGTTAAAGAAGCATCGGGAAGATACTCCAGAGAATGTCCGTATATCCATCTCAGCCGTTCACAAGACCAAAGAGTCTGAGATGCGTTAGCTGGACTATGTGGAAAATGAAATGAAGAAGAATCTTGGGAGCCGACAAAACTATAGCCCAATCGTGTTTCAGGCATTCTTAGGCAACTGGCATAGTTGCTTCTGGTGGTCCTTGACAAGGAGAAAAAAGATGAAAATATTGATTCCGCGCCAACAAGTGATTGCTTTGTAAATAGGGCAGCAGCGGAGATGTTTAGAGGATGTCATCCGATTTGCTTGACAAGAGCAAAGAGGGGCAAGTTGTTGATTGCGAGAGTTCCTCCGTTGGGGACTTGCTCAAGAAATGGCCAAGTGAATCATGTGGTTGTGGCAGAGCAGTTGCGGGATAGTTTGAAATCAAAACCACTATATAGAAGGGAGGAAGATCAATGGCGAAACTCACTATTGTAGAAGGGATCGGACCCGTGTTTGAAAAGAAGCTCAAGGATGCGGGTGTAAATTCAATCGAAGCGCTTCTGAAGACCTGCGAAACAAAGAAGGCACGAGCCGAACTTGCTAAGAAAACCGATATTCTTGAAGAGACCATCCTTACCTGGGTGAATCACGCAGATTTGATGAGAATCAAGGGAATCGGGGGAGAATACTCTGAACTACTTGAAGCAGCTGGAGTCGACACAGTGCCAGAACTCTCTAAGAGAAACGGTGATAACCTTTATGAAAAGGTAGTGGAAGTAAATGCAGCAAAGAGACTCGTGCGCAAATTACCATCCAAGAAACAGATTCTGAATTGGATTGAGCAGGCCAAGAAGCTTCCTAGAGCGATTCAATACTGAGCTCCTCAGATAAGCTCAGCAGCTCGAGACTGATGAAAAGTGGCCGGGTGAATTCCGGCCCTTTCTTTTGGTTGTACTGTAGCGAGAGACTTGGGGAGAGTTGTTGGATTTGCTGCTATGGTATAATTCACAATTATTCGGTGCAGAAAGTCTCATGCTATGTTCAGGGAGGGATCTCTTTGAAGAAAGATGTCACCATGAGGAGCTATGTCCCAGAGAGTGACTACATGAGAATAAGAAACCTGATAATAGAGACTTTCCCACTCTGTGGAGGACCTTTCAACTGGACCATTGACAGGTGGAATATCTGTAGATTTCACATCATACCTCTCCATAAGTACTATTCAACAAGTTATTTCGGCGTTCCGACGAGACCACATGTGGACCACAGAGACGATCTTCCTCTATGGCAAAACGGAATTGGAATCTGGGAAACCGGCGATGGAGAAGTAGTTGCTGTAGCACATTCCGAAAACGAAGAGCCCGGAGAAGCCTGGACACAAATCCATCCGAATTACGGGTTTCTTTGTCCTGAGATTATCGATTACATTGAAGAGAACCTTGCAGACTGGGCAAATGGATATGGGTTCGTGAAACTCTATGTCAAAGATCTTGACGATCTTGAATCGGTGGTGGAGGAGAAAGGCTACATCAGACTGGAGACACCTATTCCCTACATTGTCTATGAGATTCACGATGATGCAGAGACTCCTTCCTTTCCGGTAGGATACAAAGTACTCAGTATTGCTGAAGAAGACGATCCGATCAAGAGATCAAGAGCAAAGGCGATGGCCTTTCATGGTTTTTGTCCACCTTCACATTGGCCTCCAGCAGACGCTTTCAGAGAGATTCAGAAAGCTCCTGATTACGGTAGAGAGCTAGACCTTTTTGTTGTAAGTCCCAATGGCGAGCATGTTTCCTTTTGTACGATTTGGCTCGATCTGGAAAACCGATATGGAAACTTTGAACCGGTCGGCACACACGTTGACTACAGAAATCTCGGTTTTGCAACTCAACTACTTTTGGAAGGCATTAGAAGAATGAAATCATTTGACATTGAAAGATCATTCATGAATTCTACTGTTGAGTTCTACAGGAAATTTGGATTCAAGGATACTTCTAGATATTGCAGACCTTGGGTGAAGTATTTCATCACCCAGAGCAATTGAGGTCAGTTCATTGAGGGCCTTCTCAAAACCAGGAAACTCGAATTCCTGTTGATGCAGGGGGGAACAATGCAGAAGAGTATTGAAAACACAAAGTGGTATAAGCTTTCGGTAGAGGAAACTCTCCAGAATCTGGATAGCTCGAAGGAGGGAATCTCATCAGAAGAAGTCAAAGAGAGGTTAAACAGATTCGGTCCAAATGAACTCCCAAAGAAAAAACCCGTCACTATCCTCCAGATAATTCTCTCGCAGTTCAAGGACCCTTTGATCTACATACTCCTGATTGCCGGATTAATTTCCGTGATAATTGGTGAACCCGATGATGCAATCTTTATCCTTGCCGTGGTTGTCCTGAACGCAATTATCGGAACAACTCAAGAATTCAAAGCCGAGAAGAGCGCCGAGGCTCTACTGAAAATCATGAAAGTGGAATCAAGAGTAATACGCAACGGGGAGACCAGAACGGTAAACTCAAAAGAACTGGTGCCTGGAGACATTGTTCTTGCCGAGTCGGGTGATAGGTTATCCGCTGATATCAGGTTAATAGAAACCAACAATCTTTCTGTCGACGAGTCGTTTCTAACAGGCGAATCTACTACCGTTGAGAAGAACACGGATCAACTCGACGAAGATCTTGAGATAGGCGATCGAAAGAACCTGGCATTTGCCGGTTCAACAGTAATAACGGGTAGAGCAAAGGGAGTCGTAGTCGCAACAGGCAACAGCACCGAAATTGGAAAGATTGCAGAAGTCGTAACTGGATCCGAGCAAGGGAAGGCTCCTCTCGTGATTAGGATGGAGGAATTCACGCGCAAGATTGCATATATTGTGCTGATAGCAGCGGCCGGATTCGCTCTGCTCAGACTCTTGCAAGGATACCCTCTTTCCGACGTCTTCTTTCTCGCCGTGGCGCTCTCTGTTTCCGCCATCCCCGAGGGGCTTCCCGTTGCTCTAACTGTTGCGCTTTCAGTCGCAACGAGCAGGATGGCAAAAAGGAACGTTATTGTCAGAAAGCTCGAAGCAGTTGAGAGTCTCGGAAGTTGCACCGTCATCGCCAGTGACAAAACCGGAACACTTACAGTTAACCAGCAGACTGCAAGAATTGTAAGACTAGCTTCTGGAAAGGACTATGAAATAAGTGGTGAAGGATATAACGACAAAGGAGAGTTTCAAGGAATCGAACATGAGATTCCCGAAGCTCTGAAAGAACTAATAAAGATTTCCGTTATAGCCAATGAAGGTGTTCTCGAAAAGGAGAACGACCATTGGCATCAAAGTGGTGACGCAATGGACGTTGCTCTTCTCTCAATGACCTACAAATCGGGTCTTTCACCGAAGTCGCTTCGTGAAGAGACTCGGGTATTGAGAGAAGTTCCATACGAATCGGAGAAGAGATACTCTGCAGCCATTTATGAATACCAGGGAAAAAAGATATGTGCTATGAAGGGAGCGGTCGAGACGATCCTTTCGAGATGCAAAACTGTGTTGAATGATGACGGTAGCACCAATGAGCTCGACAGCAAGGAAATTGAGGCTAAAGCGCTTTCGTTGGCTGAAGGCGGCTACAGAGTGCTGGCCTTCGCTTCAGGTGAAGTAGACCGTGATGATATTGAGATTGATGAGATTAACGACCTTGTGTTCATCGGACTAGTCGGATTCATAGATCCGCTGAGGCCGGAAGTCAAAGGTGCGGTCAGAGAAAGCCAGGATGCTGGAGTCAAAGTCATTATGATAACTGGAGATCACCCGTCTACGGCCAAAGCAATTGCAGAAGAACTCGAAATCATAGGAAAGAACGACAAAGTAGTTACGGGCAAAGACCTCGAGAGCGCCGGCGACCACGAAAGCAAAGAATTTGCCAACCTATGCCTTTCTTCCAATGTCTTTGCAAGAGTGTCTCCAGTCCAGAAGCTTCATATCGTTGAAGCACTGAAGAGAGAAGGCCACTTCGTAGCAGTTACGGGTGATGGTGTGAATGACGCTCCTGCACTGCAAAGGGCAAACATTGGTGTAGCAATGGGTTCGGGTACAGATGTTGCCAAAGATACCGGTTCGATAATCATCACAGATGATAATTTTGCTTCGATAGTATCGGGAATAGAGGAGGGTAGGTTCGCGTTTGCAAACGTTCGCAAAGTGATCTACTTATTGATATCGACTGGCGCCGCTGAACTTCTGCTATTTGTTCTCGCGGTGATCTTCAATGTTCCTCTCCCTTTAGTTGCGGTTCAGATTCTCTGGCTAAACCTTGTCACGAATGGAATACAAGACGTTGCCCTTGCCTTCGAGAAAGGCGAACCCGGGGTGATGAAGAATCCCCCAAGAAGAACAGACCAGGGGATCTTCGACAGATTGATGATTGGAGAGACACTCTTGTCAGGGTTCTCAATGGGGCTTGTTGCCTTTGTTGCCTGGATGGTGTTTCTGGGTTCCGGAATGGAAGAGGACTCCGCAAGAAATCTACTTCTTCTTCTGTTTGTCCTTATGCAAAACGTTCATGTTTTCAATTGCAGATCAGAAACAGAGTCGGCCTTTAGGGTACCCCTTAGGAGAAACTACATTCTGGTTTTTGGAGTTATTGCAGCACACGGCCTTCACCTGATTGCAATGAACACTTCCTTATTCCAGAACTTGCTCGGTGTTTCTCCTGTTTCGATCTCCCAGTGGCTGATTTTGCTGGCATGTGCAGCGCCTCTGTTGATAGTGATGGAGCTTTTCAAGCTATTCCAAAGAAGAAGCTCTTAACTGATAACGGTCATAAAACTAATTAAGCTCCAAGATCGGAGTTCTTCATAATGAAGCCTAGAAGCAGGCTGTTCAGTACGTCTGGCTTTTCAAATATTGTCACGTGACCACAATCAGGAATAACAGCGAATTCCGATCTCTGGATCCTGTCCGCCATGATTTTCGAAAACTTCCTGGGCTTCAGAATATCTTCTTCGCCACAGACTAGAAGCGTTGGGCAGCTGATTCTTCCAAGTGAATCGCTCATGTACACGTCGCTCAAGAACGTATCATATAGAGTTATCTGGCCCTCTAAGTAGTCCTCTGATACCCTTTTCAATGCATTCGCTCGCTCTTCAAGCATCTTGATATTGCTCTTTATGAAGGAATTGCTGTAGATTGCTGGCACCATATTCCAGAAGAATTTCACAGGGTCACCTTTGCCAGCTGCTTCTTTCCAATTGCGGATAAAAAGCTTTAGAACCTCGTCGAGCTCACTCACCGAATCAATGATTGAAATTGACTTAACCATCTCAGGAAAATCAATGGCAAATCTTAGAGCTACTTCGCCTCCGTAAGAAGTACCGATTATGTGCACTTTGTCAATATCCAGTTCCTTCATTAGAAGCAAAGCCTCTTCAGCATGCTCTCTGAACGTATAAGGCCCAGCCGGTTTTTCCGAGAGAAGCTGGCCCTTGAAATCGTGAAGGAGAATCTTGTACCCGAATCTCTCAAAGACACCTGTTTGCAGCGACCAGCTGTTCGTCGAAGCCATGACTCCATTGAAAAAGGCGATCGTCTCGCTTCCTCCTTCATTGCCTCTAATCTCGTAGTAAAGTCGAGTTCCATTAATTGTCTTGTAAGCCATTTCTCCCTCCTGTCGATTTTTCGGTGTCGTATGGCGAAATTCGAACCGCGGGGGTCACCTTCGTTGCGGTTATACGATCCCTTTCCAGAACCAAACGAATTACTTCGCTGAAAAACCTCCTGAAACCATTATGACAGTGATCGATACTGGATCTCTCTTCCTCGTTGAGTTCAACGAAGTACCTTCCAGTTCGAATGTCTACAGAGAGTGAATTCGGAGGAACCCCTTCAGCTCTTAACGAATGAGACTTACTCACAAGATAAATTTTTTCCTCAATCGCATCGTCCATCGGCCAGTATCTTTCATCTTCTTTCAGAACAAGAAAGACTGCATTTCTACAATGTGCTACTGCTCGACCCCCGAGACCAGCCGCGAGCTTACTGTAGTAGATCATCTCATCGTCATTCATGACCGTGTGACCCAACCTTCTGATTTTCACTCCCGGCTGAAGTTCAGAATCTAGGCCTTCGATGTAAAGTCCGGAGTCACAAGCAAAGATGGGTTTGCCAATTAAGCGATAGTAAACCTCCGCCTTTGTTTTGGCATTTTCGAGAGGACTAATTCCGGACTCCTCAACAGTCGGAAGATGATCGAGTGAACACAGGTCTTTTATCTGGAGATCCAGTCCATCAAGCATCTTCTTCATGCTCGTCACTTTTGCCGGGTTTCATGTGCCATAGATAAGCTCCATCCTTGCACCCCTCGAACCACATTGTACTCCCTTCTTTCATGATAACATTCGATACCTTATTAAAAACTTCTTCATATGGTGCCTCTCTGAGGTTCCCCTGCTATGACCTGGAGATAAGATAAACAAGAGCTCCACTAGGGTGTCGGCCTTCCCGGAGTCACGCTTTGGGTAGATTTGTCCGAGCCGCGCCGTTTCGAATTACGAAAACTTATAAAGTGTAGGGAGTAGACTTCAACTGCCGAATACTAACCGCAATAGCGGCCATTGCTGCATCAACCTAAGCCACTTCCTGGATGAGTGATTGCGAGGGTTCAATGTGAGGCTACTGCCTGTTTCTCTGTCTACCCTTCCGATTGCTCTTAGTGCAATTTTCATGGAGCACAAAAGAGAAGACACTATTTTAGTAGACGATAGTGTAAAGGCCCTGATATCGAGAATGGAATATGTTCCGGCTTCTGCCCTTGCTTCAATGTATAAAATCCACTGACAATACATCGAAAGAACTGAGGAAGAACGATACTTCTTTTCTCAGGCATCAACGGAACTGAAATTCCTGCTTCCGGGTGAGTTAGCCTGGGATTCTGCTCAGCGGGATCGTGAAACAGATTCACTTTTCAGAACTATGGAAGGACAGATAAATGGATTTTCAGTCCATAGATCAGGCGATGATCTCTGGACAATAGAGACGGGACCCAGCGAGAAATTGATGGAAAAATACTTCGAACTAATCTTCTCACAGATGATGTTTCAAACAGTATTTCTCGAATCTCACGGGAAGCCCTCAAAGGAATTCCAGGATCATTCAGTGACGGAGCAATTACTCACACGAAGATCACAAAAATCGTCCTACCCGAAGGCGCAAAAGCCAACAACCTCTGAACAACTAGGATGATTGAACTGGCTGGTTGACTTCGGAGGCCGCTCAAAGGTGGCGGCCACACTCTCGGTGGCGAATAACACCCTGTACTAGATTGAGAGTCTCGATCCTTCCTTGTCATGATCAACCACGCTTTTCGAGCAAAGAGGCGTCTTTATCAAGATGCTCTATAACAACAGCAGGTTCAAGGCAGAGTATCGTCCTCCGGAGAAGGATTGTACGAACTATACGTAGCAGTAAGCGATCAAAACGATGCAGGCTCCGGACGTGACGCGGGTGACTCTCGTCCCGAATTTCCCGGTTGCCGGCTCCACCCAGTCTGCAGCTACCCATACCGGTACGCTTAATGAGTCAGTTATAGCGGCTCACAGAATATTAGCTATCGAATTCCGCAGAAGGAGCAGAGTGGTTGAGAATCGTCAGACAATCTGGTGGTGGAGAGCACACGTTCTCTGTCTCCAGAGGACCTCTGCTGAAAGACCGGTGAAGTGAATGAAACTCCGAGAGGAAAACCGGTTTCCGCATGATTGAAAGCAGTAATGAGTATGCTTTTGCTTCTTTCTGAAGACTTCTCGTCTCTCGGTGTGTTACTATCTAGGTATCTCACACCAGGAGCTTCAGATGGAGAACCTGCTCGTCGCAACCGGTCTAGCACTGGACGCATTTGCCGTTTCGATATGTACTGGAATCTCTCTGGAGGATGTAACCCGCAGACATGTTTTCAGGGTAGCATTTCATTTTGGACTGTTCCAGTTTGGAATGCCGATCATCGGATATTTCCTCGCAGCAAGCTTTCGAGACTATATAATGGATTTCGATCACTGGATTGCCTTCATTCTTCTTGGAATTATCGGCGGAAAGATGCTGCTCGAATCTCTTGACAGGAAAGAAGAAGTCTCATGCAAGGATCGAACCAGAGGCCTTACGCTCATCTTACTTTCGATAGCTACCTCTATAGATGCACTGGCTGTAGGGAGTGCATACGCATTCCTTGGAAGACCAATCATCCTCACTGCTATGATGACGGGATTGATAACTGCAACGCTCTCCGCTCTAGGTGTAACGGGCGGACAGAGACTGGGTCAGAAATTTGGCAAGTTCATGGAAGCAACCGGAGGAATTGTGCTAATCTCGATTGGACTAAAGATCCTCTTCAAACATCTCTACTAGGTCTATTGGACAAATCTTTCGATGATTCCGGCTAATTGTTTCCCGCTTTCTATAAGATTCGATTTGACCTCCTTCAAATCCTGTTTAATCTGCAATCCTTTGAAGTTTTTCGTCCCGACTACTTTCACGCCGGCCTTTTCGGCTTTTGCGGAGAATCTCTTTAGAGCTTTCTCATTTGTCTCACCGGCTCCTACACCTACTAGAAACACACTCTTGCCTTTCAGATTGGCATTGTTCACGAAAGTATTCATCTGAGGCGAAGGATGCCAGGCGTAAATTGGAGTCAACAGCACCAGGAATTCGAAACTGCCGATATCTGGAAGCGGTTCCTTCAACGGACTTCCGAGGCCAAGCAGCGCATAGAGACCGGACATCGATTTCAAGGGCTTTTTGTCTTCAAGTTTGAAGAGTTCTGCACCAATAGAATCGGAAAAGCTTTCCGCAATTTCCTTTGTCGAACCAGATCTGCTGTAATAAACTGCACATAGTTTCATACCATCATCGCCTTTTTTCCAAAATTGATCTTCCACTGGAAATCACTTCGACTATCTGGAAATCCCGATCAATGAATAAGATGTTTGCAGAGCCTCCCCTCTTGAGCAGCCCAATTCCGTTTCTCTGCAGATGATAGAACGCAGCCGGGTTTGCCGTAAAAGGCTTCAGAGCTTCATGTATCGGAAGACCTCTGTCTTTGACCAATCTTGTGAAGGTTTTAAGAAGAGTATCGACCGGTGCCGGCTTTATCCCGACCAGGTTCTTTTCATCATCGAATCTGGGAAGAGAACCGAGGCCGTCAGAAGAGACACAGATCCTGTCGAATCTGATCTTCTTGCTGTAGATGTCTTTCAGAACCAGGTGTGTGCTTTGTTCATCCGCAGTGAAGTCAATATATCCGCCCTTGTTGCTCACCCAGTCGATGCCCTGACTTAGGAGTTCCTCCGATCGACAGATGTGTGTAGGGATAATCTGTCGTGGATTGAGAGTACCGTCGGCAACTGCTTCATAAAGAGGTTTAAGCTTCTCCTGTCCATCTCCAAGATGCAGCACGGTCACTCCAGCCTTGCCGGAAAGCATTCCGGCCACACGCGCGTCCATAGCAAATCTCTGAAGCTCTGTGGAACTAAGGTTACTGCTTCTATGATCCGAGACGGCCACCTCGCCCACGCCGATTATCTCGGGAATGAATACAATATCCCTCATGATATCCCCCGTAAGCGTCTTCAAAGGGTATCTGTAAGAGCCTGTCAGCATGTAAGAATCTATCCCCGAGTTTCGGAAGTCCCTAACCTTTGCAAGCAACGAAACGTGATCTCTGGTAACACCATCGGTGCCCAACATCCCAACAACTGTCGTGGTACCGACTTCGGCGAATTGCTGTGAAGAACCTTCAGCAGTTCTTGATGAAAAGCCTCCTTCTCCGCCTCCCCCGATTAGATGCACGTGCCCGTCAACAAATCCAGGAATAGCGTACGCCTCACCTAGGTCGAATACATCTCCGCTGAGCGACCGAACGGCCGATTCATCAATCCCTTCATCGATTTCGACAATCCTCTCTCCAGAAATCAGAATGTCTTTCCTTCCGAGAGGTTCTGGAGCAAATACTTCAACGTTCTTAAACAGAGTTAACATCTATCCCTCCCCTTCCCATCCAAAGGCCATAACGGCTTCAAAGGCTAGATCGCGCATTTCGTAATAGTCCTGGAAGGATCTCACCGCCAATATGTCCGGCATAAAAGCTTCCGATGTATCGGATGTAGTCTTCCAATAAGTGGTTGAACAACTTACGGAAATTCCCGAGTTAGGCAGCTGAAATTTCTCTACTTCACCATAGTGCCTCGGACTGCCACCGGTCGGTTCACCCACAAAGATCGCGTTTGTGCGTTTTCTCATGGAAATGGCATTGAGAACTGCCGAAGAGAAGGTTCCGCGATCGACTAGAACAAAGAGCTTTCCAGTTCTGTTCAATCTCCAATCTATCATCATTCTTAGAATAAAAGGTGCCAGAACGACAGAGCTGCCTCCTCTATTTCCCCTGAGATCAAGGACGAATTTGCTTACTGGGTTGGTCCAAATGAATGAAACATTCTACAATTAAACAGTATGAACGGGTTTCCTTTTTCCGAACCACATGAAGCATAATGAAAATGCAGGATCCTCGTGTATTGTCATAAGAGAGGAAGTAGAGAGTATAGAATGAGGGTAGAGGGAGTAGCCAGTCGTCATCCTGGAATCAGGTTAGTACTGATACCAGTACTTCCTTCCTTGATAGGTTCTCTCTATCTCATCCGCTCTCTTCTGTATCCAATGGAATCCTTCTCTTTGAGGCTTTACGGAGGCTTCAATTATCTCTCCTTCCTTTTCGACCTTAAGAAGAAGATTTCCATCCATGTCAACCATTCCCAGGCCCTTCATAATCTCTTCTTTATTCAAATAGTCAGATGAGATTGGAGAAATCCCCATTCATTATCGTATGATACAACCTTTCTCAACCGTTCAAAGACATCTTCGACTTCCAGGCCTGCAATCTCAACTACTCTGCAGTTCAGCAGATACTTTTCACTATCCGATGTGGCAACTATATAAAGCCCATCAGTGAACCAGTAAGTGTAAATTGGATAGACAGCAAGCCTGCTATCAGGATAAATCGCCGTGTGGCCGTCTCCAATCGATGCGACGATCTCTGTAAGCCTTGTGTAGATCTCGCTGGACGACAGGTCCTCCAGATCGCGTTCCAGACTTCTCAGAAGGTGTCTGAACGTACCCTCATCTGTATTGAAAAATAGATTAGGGTGAGTGCTCAGCAGTTTCTCTTCGAGAAACCCGATGTCCTGCCTCCACTCGCCGGTAGTTAAATCTTCTAGACTCTTAGCGGAGAGCAGCAAAGTCAGTGAGAGCAGAAGTAAGAACACTAGTGGAATTCTTTTCATCTTCACCATCCTCCCTTTTATAGATGAGATTTTATCATTTACTTCAGGTCTTGCAGAAATCAAGCTATTCGCTCTCAAGAAGAAGCGCTTTGCCCGGTTTGCTATGTATAATAGACTTCTCATGGTTCAATAGAAGCATAGAGTTGATATCGTGAATCCTGGGCCCAGTCGACATACAAGTGGCTCTCTCCTATGTAAGTTGTTTAGAAGAAGATACCAAGTAATAAGCAAAATCGTAGCTCGGAAAGATGTTTGGACTGTCAACAAGAGGAGAGATCTCTCCTCGTCAAGCACTCGGGGCATTAAGATGAGGAAAGTAATATGCTCTATGCCGGAGGAAGATTTGATGTTTATCCTGTGGACTCTCATTGGCTTTTTTTCAGGCTCAATAATGTTTTCTAAAATGATTTACGAGAAGACTACCGGTAAGAAGATCAGGGAGATTGGCGACGGCAACCCGGGATCTTCCAATGTGATAAGGGGAGCAGGACTAGCACTTGGGTTGCTTGCGATGGCGCTCGACTACTTCAAGGGGTATCTTCCCGTGTTGCTCGCCCTTTCGATTGGAGGAATGTCGGGCTGGGCGATAGTCCCCATGGCAGTTTCTCCGGTTCTGGGTCACGCTTTTTCACCCTTTCTACGAATGAATGGAGGTAAGGCTGTAGCAGTCTCTTTCGGCATCTGGTCCGGCCTTACTCAATGGATTGGGCCGTCAATAATCGGAGCGTTTATGTTGTTGTTCTCATTCGTCATTAATCCCAGGACCGATGGCTGGAAGGTCATTCTGAGCATGTTTGGGCTCCTGATCTTTCTCATCGTTCAAAAGGACGTTATTGCTATCTCAATTTGGACAATAAACACATCAATTCTTGCTTTCAAACACAGGGAGCAGCTTGCTTTTCCCATAGCATTCACGTTTCGGAGGAAGGAAAAATGACCTCTCTTCTCTCCCAGTCAGTTTCAGTTGCTCTCTTCCTAGGTATGATGTTTTTAATTTCAGTCTCTAACGCGATTCTGATGAAAAAGATCAGCCGTTTCGAAAGGATTCTCCATGGCCCTCTGGTTTCAGTACTGATTCCCGCCAGAAACGAAGAGAAAAACATCTCGAGGTGCGTTTACTCCCTTCTTAATCAAGATTACCGCAATCTCGAACTAATCGTACTCGACGATAGCTCATCCGACGCAACACTCCAAATCCTTGAATCAATGAGAAGTGAGTTTAACAACCTCAGAATAATTAAGGGAGAAGCTTTGCCAGAAGGATGGCTCGGGAAGCACTGGGCATGCCACCAGCTTGCAAGAGAAGCGAAGGGAGAGATCCTCCTTTTCACAGATGCCGATACCGTTCACGCTTCCTCCACAATTTCACACGCTGTAAGCGTCATGATTAGAGAAAAAACGGATCTGTTGACGGCCATGGTTAAGGAGAGGACCGACACGCTGGGTGAGTTGATAACTATACCATTTATGATTCACAGTGTCTTCTCGATCTTTCCACTCATTATCGCGTATGGCAAGAGGTGCAAATCACTCGCGGCAGCCAGCGGTCAGTTCATGATGTTCACAAGACAGTCCTATCTTTCAATAGGAGGCCATGAGTCTGTAAGGGACCATGGAGTGGACGATATTGCTCTTGGGAGGCTAATAAAGAAGGCGGGAATGAAGTGGAGACTGTACGATGCTTCAGATCTTGTAGAGTGCAAGATGTACGATGGATTCAAAGCCGCATATTTGGGCTTTCTCAAGAATTACTTCTCCCTGTTTGACTACAGAATAGTCCCCGCTGCCTTTGTTTGGGGTTGGATGCTTACTTTGGATTTCTTTCCTCTCACTGTAGCTTTACTATTCATTCTTGGAGCCGCCGTTCCAGAGTCCGCCGGGATTCTGTCTCTGATTAGTCTGACACTCTCATTCGGTATGTGGCTTCTCGCCAGCGTGAAGTTTTCACTCAGACCCCTGGTGATTATTCTGTATCCGCTGATCACGCTCGTCTCATCAATTATCGGATTTCATTCGATAGTTGCTCACCTTTGTGGAGCTGCGAAATGGAAAGGTAGGGTGCTTGTAAAGAAGAAATCACGCTTATTTTAGTGACTGCCTGAACCGACTGCTGAATAATCATGTAGAATCGGTTCGTATGACACAACTTTATGAGGGAATGGTTTTTTGAAGCATTGGAAGATCTGGTTAATTGTTGCCGGCATAATCGCCTACGTTTTTTTGATAGAACCAAACATTCTGACGATCGAAAGGCTTACGTTCTCGGAAGAACCTTCGGCGAAAATTGCCTTCTTTGCCGATATTCACATTTGGACGAAGAAACCCATTCACGATCATCTTCTTGAAAGGCTCGTCGACGAAGGTGTAGATCTGATTCTTTTTGGGGGCGATGTTCTGTCTCCTTACACAGATATGGAGTTTATGAAGAATTACTTTTCGCAACTAGTCAGAATAGCGCCCGTTTATGCCGTATATGGAAACTGGGAGGAATCCGAGACAGATGTCATGGGGAAGATCTACGAGGAACTGGGGATAAACGTGATTCATACCCGCTCGACTGTGATTCAAATTGCAGGAAAAAAGCTGGGATTGACGGGCACTCCGTCCCATCATTACTTCTCGTGGACTAAGTTCCTTCCTGATGATGAGTATGATCTGAAGATACTCATGGTCCATGCACCTAATATGCTCGAAGAACATCCTGACATTCTTGAAAGATTTGATCTTGTGCTGGCTGGACACACCCATGGAGGCCAGTTCTATATACCCTGGTTGACCGAGTCTATACTGAAGACTTCAAGGAGATTCAGCGGAGACTTCTTCAGAGGTTTCTACGAAACCGAGGGCACAAAGATCTTCGTGACCAGGGGAGTCGGAGGATGGTTTCCCGGAAGACTGGCAAGTCCTCCCGAGATCTTATTCATCGAGTTCTGAATTCCGCCTATTCTCCAATGGATTTCTCTTCAGTTTCTGCTGTCTTCGTCTCTTTCTGCCCGATCTCTCAAAGATCGATGGCTTCGAATCTAAGTAATACTATGATATAATCTATCAACTTTTCTTTCTCCCTATGGAGGCTAATATGTTCTTTGCGATAATTCCGGCAGTTGTTTTTGGCTGGGCATTAGGGGCAAACGACGCTGCGAATGTATACGGTACGGCGGTTACTTCGGGACTTGTGAAATATCGTGTTGCGGTCGTGTTGTCGGCGATATTCATACTAATCGGTTCACTGCTTGAGGGTTCCCGAGGTCTTGAAACGATCTCGAGTGTAAGCACCCAGACGCTTCTTACTGCTTCAATAAGTACCATAGGAGCGGCTCTTTCCATGATTGTAATGACATATTTGGGAATTCCTTCTTCTTCATCTCAGGCAATGATGGGAGCGATTCTCGGAATCGGAATTCTGAATTCCACTGTAGACTGGTCAGTACTGACAAAGGTGGTCATTTGCTGGGTAACAACACCCATAGGAGCCGCTGCAGGTGCGTTCTTCCTTTATAAGATCTCGGCGGTATTCTTTAGAAGAATAAAGACTATCCAGGCCCAGGACTTGTCTCTGAAGGTAGCAGCTTTGATCATTGGCGCGTATGGCTCTTACGCTCTGGGCGCCAACAATGTTGCAAATGTTACTGGACCGTATGCCGGAATCATACCCCTGGAAGTCGCCGCTCTCGTAGGCGGATTGAGCATCGGCCTCGGCGTGTTGACTTTCAGCAAGAGGGTCATGTACACTGTTGGAAAGCAGATTACCCAGCTAGATCACTTCTCGGCTGTAATAGCTGTTCTCGCCCAGGCAATTACGGTATGGATCTACGCTTTAATTGGAGTCCCTGTTTCAACTTCACAGGCAATCGTTGGTGCAGTAATTGGTGCTGGACTGGCAAGAGGCTCGACAAACATCAACTACAAAATCCTTCGAAACATCGCTCTTGGTTGGCTACAGACCCCTTTGATCGCTGGACTAGTTTCAGTTGGGCTGTACCTTTCGATTAACGCTATCAGAGCTCTCTTTTGATCAAACCCTTCTCTTGAGCACGATAATTTCCATTCTGTCGGAACAGTCTTCAGAGAGATTCGCAATATCACCTATTGATAGAACAAGTTCCCGGAGCTGCCTCTTCTCTGCGAGGGACAAATTCATCTCGAAGATCTTCTTGACTAGAGCTCGCTCGTGACTGTCTTCAATGTTTTCGAGTCGTTCAGTCTCCTCGATTTTCTCTTCGGCAATGCTTAGCTCTTGAAAGAGATTGATAGCCGCTTCCTTTGATGCCTCAAATGTCTCAACAGCAAGCTGTAACTGTTTCAGAAGATCGGTCTTCAGCTCTGCCGGGATCACAAGGCGCTGCAGCTCAATCTGGTCAACGACATTCTCTGCTTCATTGGCCACCTTATCGAAGGATTCCGCCAGACCAAGAAAATCTCCGCGGAAGTTTGGAAGAAAAGCACCCTGATACATCGCGTTTTCCATCTCGCGTCTCTTTGCATCGGCGGCCGATTCCATTTTTCGTACCTCTTCCGAATAGATCTCCACAGAAGATAGGTCATCATTCTGGATGGAAATGAATACCTTTTCAAGGTTTTCCAGAGTTCTTGAGATGAAATCCAGATGCTCATGAAAAAGCTGAATAATCGCCACTTCTTTCTTACCAAAAAACATAAGAGGTCCACCTCCGGGCATCAGAATACTAGCAAATCTACTAGAGCCTCCGTTTCCCTTCATCTCATCACACCCTATCATCTTTATCTGCTTTGGTGTACTTGAAAGACTCTAATAGATTCTATTATTTATATATTATGCCACTTTTACCTCAGAGTTATCCGACTGGTTCTCGAGAAGATGAACTATGATGAATTAAGCTGAGCACGAATTCAAATTCAAATATACTTATAATGTAAGTGGTGATTATCAGAATCCTATGAAGCGACGAATGCTTCTCGGTTTCACGGAGGCGATTTTGTGAGAATAGTCGGCTACTCCAAAGAATACACAGATCAGATGTTAGCCATTCAGAGCAGGTACGAGAAAGATCATCCCTGTGCGGAGAGGTTCACCGCGGATGATCTCAAGAACCCCTTGTTAAGTGGGAGAAAAAACATTCTTTTGACCATAAACGAAAGAAGAGTGCTCGGTTTCTCCAGGTTTCTTTCCCGACAGAACTTCTCAAGAGTTCACTTTCATCATATATGGCTCGACATAAATGTAGCCGACTCTCCCGCTACCAACTTGATGTCACTTCTGTTCGAGGCTTCACTCCCTTTGATCTCCGAATCCACAAACTCTTTTTTCCCTGCAGCTGGAACTAGAATCTGTGTAAGGATTGCCGAAAGCGAAAAGACAAAGAGAGATTTCTTCTCGTCTTTGGGGTTCACTCGATGGAAAGATTTCAGTTACATGGAAAGAGACTTGAAGGATGAAGTCGTTTCTTATCCACTTCCCGAAGGTCTATCAATGTCAAGACTTAAGCCCAGAAAGGAACCTGAGATTATCAATTATCTACGTGCAGAGCAATCGTGTTTCCCTGACTCGCCGCTCGAGTACAAGTATCTCCACTACTTCTTCAACAGACCTTACTGGAAGAAAGAGGGAGTGATCCTTGCAGCATTGGACGCCAAAAGCTCAATTGCAGGCAGTGTGATGATCTATCCTGACAGACTGAACAACGAATACTGTTTCACGGAAGAGATCTTTGTCGTTGAAAAATGGAGAGGAAAGCGTCTCGCGCGGGCACTGGTCTCTAATGCCCTTGACTATCTCCGGAAGGCCGGGAAAAGAAAGGCGTTGCTCTCTGTTACTTCTGACCGTCTCGCGGCAAAACGCATCTACGAAGATGCTGGTTTCACCACAACATATAGCAAGGAAGTGCTGACTGTAGAGATCTGAGTACTTTCACCGAGGTAGAGTGAACGACCAGATCACAGTCAGTCATCTCCAGATGATTACCCAATACATTTGCTAATCCTTCTTTTGTCTATATATAAGTAAACAATGCTCTACATTGTTTGAAAAACTTGTTTTTCTCTTATACTCTTATTCGGGAGGCGAGATAATGGAATCATCGGAGCTTTTCTGGGATAGCAGCATTGAAGAACTTGAAGCCGGCTACAAACTCCTTAACGATTCATTTGTCTGTCTTGCTTGTGGGAAGACCTTCAAAAAGGGTTTTTTCTTCAAAAGCAGTAACGATCTGTTGATGGATGCCGAGAAGGCAGTAAATGAACATATTTCTTCCTGCCACGGGTCGGCCTTTAATACCCTATTGGAACTCGATCGCAAGTACACAGGCCTATCTGAACAACAACAGACCTTGATGCGGCTATTCTACAAGGGCAAGGGTGATAAGGAGATCGCAAGAGAACTAAGCCTTAGTCAGTCAACTGTTAGGAATTATCGCTTCAGGTTGAAGGAAAAGGCAAGGCAGGCAAAAATCTTCCTCGTACTCCATCTTATGATGGAAAGAAGCGTCGGCAAGGAAGACAGAATTGTTGACGTACATAGAAACGCCACCATGATCGATGAACGATATGCTGTGACCGAGGCCGAGCGCGATGAAAGAGTGGCGAGATTCTTCGGTGAAGACCGGAAATTGGCGAGATTTCCAAAGAGAGAAAAGGACAGAGTGATTGTCCTGAGAGAGATTGCTAAAGTCTTCAAGCCAGGTGTGAAGTATACCGAAGAACAGACAAATGAGAATCTGAGAAAGTTCCATGATGACTACGCTCTTCTTAGGAGATATCTGATTGAATACGGTTTGATCGATCGAAGGCCCGATGGGAGTTGTTATTGGTTGGTATTCTAGTCAATATGAACAATATCTTACACGTCTAAGGATAACTGCTCATCACTCCGGATAACGGAAATCCTCATAATAGGACTTTACACACGTTAACAATTGACGATGTTATAATGATGTTGGTTATACAAACGAATAGCTATTTCACACGGAGGTGGTTCTTTGAAGTTGCTAACAAAAACCGACAAAATAACGATCAAACGATTTAAGAATCTAGAGAAAGTTGAGAGTGATGTAGGAATAGGCAGAATCGTCGAATTCCTTCACAAGCACCTGGAAGAGTACGGTGACGATAGACAGGCCATAAGAAGATCCATAGATTACGCTTTCTCTAACGAAGAAGGAAAAGGCGGATTTGTTTTGGCGGCCATGGAGGGCGAAAAGGTTCTCGGTGTTTCGGTTATCAACGATACCGGAATGAAGGGGTACATTCCTGAACACATATTGGTCTATATTGCTGTCGACAAAACGGCAAGAGGTACCGGCATCGGAAAGAAGCTCATCAAACAGATAAAGAGATTATGCAACGGAGATATCGCCTTGCATGTCGAGCAGAATAATCCTGCAAGATTCCTTTATGAGAAGATGGGTTTCAAAACTAAGTACGCGGAAATGAGATTCACTCAAGAGTAGTATTCGAAAGAGAAAGGAAACCACTTGGAAGAAAAGGAAATATGTGAGAGAATAATAACGATAATAATAGTCGGATATAGGAGGTAAGATTTATGCCTAATGAAGATGATAAGAAGATTCTCGTTGTCTATTACTCTCACGATGAGAGTACTAAATCGATTGCAGAGTCTATTGCCAACGAAACAAATGCAGATTTGCTAGAGCTAAGACCTATAGAGAAGAAGGGCGGAAGAAAGGTCAGGTATATCTGGGAAGGCAAAAGCGTCAGCATGGATCCCGTGCCTGAGCTTGAACCCTATTCGATCGATCCGAATCAATATGACCTGATATTCCTTGGTTCGCCTGTCTGGGCGATGAGCTACGCACCACCGATGGAGAGCTTTTTAAAAGAAGCAAATCTCTCTGAAAAGAAGATAGCTCTTTTCTGCACTCATGAGGGCCTTATGGGGATAGTTTTTCAGGAGATGATTAGCAAACTATCGGCCAACAAGATAATTGGAACTGTTGATTTCTACGATCCAATCGGATCTGGCGTCAATTATGCGGCCAACGCCAGCGTCAACTGGGCTAGGCAGGTGCTGAAGTCAATCAGCTAGATTTGTGAAGAAGTTCTTGTGCAATTTAACTCTTGCCGTTTTTAAGGCTTGAGTTTTTTAAGCCCCAGCCTTTTTCAGACTATGACTTTCATTAGTTCAAAGGGAAAAGGCTAATAACCATAGTGATGCTCTTGCTCAGCTGGTCGTGCTTGACTAACTGTTGTGAACTCTGATAAGACAGACAAATGAGGTATAATCTACGCGTAGAGATCTTTGTCAGGAGTGAGAGGAGATGATTTTTAGTGGAAGATCACAGATGGATCTATCTGATAATCCTTTTGCAGGCAGCTCTCTTAGGTACTGTGCTTTTCTTCGGCGACACTCTGTTTCACTCTTCTGTAGAAAGCTCCTTTGCTCGCGAGGCAAGCATAAGAGAAACCGGCAGTTCTCTTCTTCGTGAATACATGAAGCGATACGAAGATCGTGGGCTTCCTCCGGAGTCGAGACTGACGGGATTCTTGATTGAGAATATGAAGGTCCATGAGGAATCCAACGGTATAGCCATACTAACCGCATCGATTTCCATTAAGCCTCTCGATATCAACAGCTGCAAGTGGAATTCGTTGGGTTCTCGCGAGGGAAACTGGATAAAGGACATAAGGATTTCTGTCTACCTTGAAGAGGGTCCCGATGGCAACTTTTCGATCGTGAGAACAGTCCCTTCTATTTAGCTCTGACTCTCTCTGAAAACGTGTAAGCGGTTCTTACCCTTACTTTTGGCTTCATACAATGCGGAATCGGCGCGGTGTATCATACGGTCAATATCATCCCCATCACCCAGAAAGCTGGTAATTCCAATGCTGACGGTTATTTCTGCCCTTTCTTCAATGGTTCTCTTCTTCAAGTGGTCAAGTATTCTCTCCGCCATAGATTCCGCTCCCTCCAGAGTTACTTCCGGCAAGACAATCAAGAACTCATCGCCTCCCCATCTAATAACCTGATCGGTACTCCTGATAATCATTCTAACCGACTCTACCAACCAGGAGAGAACCGAGTCACCATAAACGTGACCGAAAGAGTCGTTTATCCCTTTGAAATCGTCAATGTCGAGCATCATTAGCGACAAGGGTACAGAGTGTCTGATTGATTTTTCAATCTCTACAGAAGTGAACTTCTCCAGACCATGCCTGCTGAGTGCTCCCGTCAGAGGATCATTGTAAGTGAGTCTTGTGATCTCTCCTCTGTTCCTTATTCCATTGATGGCTTCGGCGGCATGAGCGGCCAAAATCTCTGCAAGCTCTACGTCTTCACTATCAAAAGCGTCAAGCTCGGTAGAAATCGTCTGAAGCACACCGAAGTTGCCTATTGGAATGCTCAAAGCAGAGCGATAATCACTGCTTTTTGGTTTTGCCTCGATGCTTATTGAGATATCCGGGAAGACAAGTGTTTTGCCTTCCCTCAGAGTTCTTCCGGCAATTCCCTCGTGCTTGTTGTAGCAATCATCCCCTTTATCGGGAACGGAATTTGTAACTCTCTTTACTACCAGAAAATCCCCCTCCACAATATCGAGACTATATACATCGAACTCCAGTATCTTCTGCGAAGCTTCCACGATGAGGTCATACACCCTTTCCTCACTATCGGCTTTTGAAAGCTTCAGAGCTATTTCGTGAAGCTTCTTGATCTTGTTCCTGCTTTTCTTAAGCTTAAGCTTAGCTCTTTCGCTATCTGTTATGTCGACCGAGTACTTTGCCCGGCCCGTATGCGAACCATCCCACTGAAAGTCGACAATGAGGCTCCTGAAATATCTCTTGGTCTCTTCCGATCCAACTGACTCAATGAAGGGCTTCCCTTCAGACGAAACCGATAAGGCGGAAATGTCAAAACCTGCTTCCTTCGCTCTCTTGTTGAAAAATACAGAGTCAAAGTTGCTGTCGTAAAAGCAAAGAGCAACGGGAGAATTCTCCAAGATTCTGACCAGGTTAGCGAATAGGCGTTCCCGGTTCTTGTTTCTTGCCAAGTAGTGCTCGAGCTCCTCGAACACTACCGAAACGAGACTTTCATCGCTCCTTTCCGCATGACCCAGATAATACCTGCCCTCGTCAAGAACCTCTGAGCGAAACGCGAAGTCAACTTCCCTCCTAGAATGTGCGCTGAGGATGATAGAGGAAAGATCCTCCACACCAAGAACTGAGGATAATCTGTCAATGTCTTCTCCTGCCCGCAAAATCTCAGTAAAAAGCGGACTAGATTCATCTAGACCACAGATTTTCTCAAGAATTGTCCTGCCATCATATAACCCGAAGACAAGTTCGAGTTCTCTATTCTCCTTCACTGAAGAATAGGGGCTTTCCGAGTCAAATCCATCTGCGAAGAAATGTAATTCGTCACACATCCATAATCATCCTCCTGCTTTTTGGATCATGCAACTCTGTGCCATCAACCTACTACGCATTGAACGTTTCGGCGTAAATTAGTATAATTCTACTGCCCGCAAAAATCTGAGTTTAGGATGCGATTCGCATGAAAAGGATTCATCAATGGACAACCAAAACAATTACCGTTATGATCGTCCTGATCCTAATAAAATCGTTGATATTTTACGGTTATACTGCAGAGCTTGCAAGAGCATCGATATTGCTTGGAACACTAGCATGGATGTCGTTCTTGATGCTGCTTTTCTGGATTGTCTTCAGGGGAAAGTTCTTCCTGCTCTACTGCATAATCTCGTGTATACTATTCGTAGATTTCATATACTTCCAGTATTTCGGATTTCTACCTTCAGTTAAGGAGCTCATTCATGTAGGCCATGTTGGAGCCGTAAGAGAAAGCATTATGTATGTCCTTAATCCTATTAGCTTTATCTTCATTGCCGACTTGATTCCAACAGGACTGTATCTAAGAAAGAAGACTTTGAGAGCCTCGGAAGGAACAGTAAGAAAACCGGGGTATCCAGATACTCTTGTGACGATAATTCTGCTCATTAGTCTGCTCATCCCTTTCTCGTCAGAGGCTTTGCAGCCTTATTTTGTCTTCAACAGATATGGGGTGTTTGCCTATCACATGTTCGACCTGGTAAGAGCGATTCCAGGAGTTGATAGAGGAATAGAAGTTGATGAAAGGGTCTCTTACGAAGGCTATATCAACAAGATGGCCGAGAAGGGAAAATACTTCTCCGTTGCAAGGGATAGGAACGTCATCATGATTCAACTAGAGTCATTTCAGGACTTCTTGGTAGGTTTTGAGTACAATGGGCAGGAAGTAACTCCAAATATAAATAAGATTGTCTCACGTGATTCGATTTACTTCGAGGAGATCTATCAGCAAATAGGTGCTGGCAATACATCTGACTGCGAGTTTGTTGTGCTCAACTCAATGCACGCTCTTGGGGAGGTTTCCGTTTATCAGACAAGAGAAAGCAACAGCTTCTATGCTTTGCCTTCACTAATGAAATCAAAAGGATATCATACAGTTGCATTTCATGGAAACAACGGATGGTTCTGGAACAGAGAGAATATCTACCCTTCATTAGGGTTTTCGGATTTCGTAAGCCTTGAAGACATGGAAAGCGACGAGATCATCGGATTTGGGCTTAGTGATTCCTCTCTTTTCAGACAAACTCTGGAGCATCTAGGGCTTCTTGAGGAACCGTTCTTTGCCTTCATAGTAACGCTTACAAGCCATAATCCATACGATATGCCAGAAGAACTGAGGGGACTGAATTTGCTGCCCGAACATGAAGACACGCTTTTTGGTAACTATATTCAGTCCGTTCATTACGCGGATGAAGCGCTCGGTCATTTCGTTGAGGGGCTGAAAGAATCAGGTCTCTACGAGGATTCCGTGATCGTCCTTTACGGTGATCATGCGGGTCTATACCCGTTCAACAAGGAAAACAAGGACATACTTACCGAACTCTTGAAAACAGAATACGATTTCACACAGGCTATGAACATACCTCTGATCTTTCACATACCCGGTTCCGAAATCCAGGTAACTAGCTCAACAGTAGGAGGACAGATTGATCTGTTCCCGACACTTCTCAATCTTATGGGAATAGTGGAACGAAATGGGATTCTGTTTGGAAGGGATCTACTAAACATCTCGTTTGGGTTCGCCGCTCTCACCCATTACGTCCCCGAGGGATCATTCATAGACGATAATAGGGTCTTCATAATGTCAAGCGATGGAATACTTAAGAACAGCAAAGCAATTGACAGGAAGAGCGGTATAGAGATAGTTCCTTTCAGTTGCCTGGACGGATATAAAGATTCCATACAGCAGATAGCTGCGTCGAAGTATCTCATACTCAACGACTCGATATCGAATCTGACTGGCGCAAAAAGCGCCAAAGAAGACTAGACCCTGAAAGCGGAAGAACCAAGAGAGGTCTCGCTTTGTCGCTTTGCATTAAGCACTGTTTTGCTCTGCTGCAGAAGATGTCAAGAGATCTATCGTTTCTCTATTCTCCCTGAAGAAGTTGATATAACACGGAACTTTATCTGTTTTTTCTTGCTTATCTTATGCGCGCTCCTGGTCGACTTATTCCTTTATGCCTGTGCCGACAAGGCTTTTCACAAAGAGGTTCTGCAGCAAGAAGAAGACCAGTAATGTGGGAATCACTGCAACCATCGTGCCGGCCATAATAATACCCCAATTGTTCGCAGATTCGGCATCGATAAGCATTTTCACTCCAATTTGCACAGTCTTCATCTTATCTTCCATCGTAACTATTAGGGGCCACAGATATATGTTCCAAGAATAAACAAAGTTTATGATTGCCGAGCCTGCGATAACCGATTTTGAAAGAGGCAAGAGTATTTTGAGGAAGTATTTGATCGGCCCGGCACCATCGATCCTTGCAGCGTCCTCCAGAGAAAGGGGAATCGTCATGAACTGCTGTCTCATCAGAAAAGTGTTTGTTGCGCTGGCCATAAACGGAATAGTAAGGGCCCAATATGTATTCACCCATCCAAATCTGTTCATAAGCGAGAAGAGAGGAACTATCATTATCGTCTCTGCCGGCAGAAAGAGCGTTGCAAACAGAAAACCGAAGGCCAGTCCTCTTCCGGTAAATCTGAAGTTTGAAAAGGCGTATCCCGCAAGTGTTCCCGTTACTAGCTTGCCAAGAGTAATCGCTGTTGACACGATTGCGCTGTTCAGAAGAAGGCGTGCAAAAGGAACTGTCTTGAAAGCATCAAAGTAGTTCTTGATATAAAACGCAGTCGGGAAAAACTTTGGAGGAAAGGAAAAGACACTTTGAGGCGGCTGAAGGCTCATTGTAATAGCCAAGATCACCGGCATGATGAAAATGAAAGAGACCGAAATCAGCACGACTTCAATAATCACTGTATTCAGTAGTTTCCTAGTAGACTTCTTCATAGCCGCACCTCATTGGTAGTGAACTCGCCTTTCTGCAACTGCAAAGTAGATGATAGTAACAACTACCATTATCATGAACATTATCACGCTTTGCGCCGAGGCAGGTCCTCTTTTCTGGAAAGTGAAGGCATCCAGATATAGCCTATAAATCATGTTTGTCGTGTACCCTGCAGGACCTCCTCTTGTCATCACGTCTACTATTGCAAATGAGGAAAACATCGTACTAACAATATTCATAATTACCAGATAGAAAGTTATCGGAGAAACCATGGGGAAGATGATTCTCCAGGTTTTTTTCATCACCCCTGCCCCATCAAGAGTTGCAGCTTCGAGAAGGTCTCCCGAGACGTTTTGAATACTCGCGATATAGAATATCATATTGAAAGGCAGTATCTTCCAGACAGTGGCGAAGAGCAAGGCATAGAATGCATACGGTTTCGAAGTCAACCATTCGACCTGAACTCCGAAAAGCTTCATGAACGCATAGTTGACATGACCAACAACCGGGTTGAGAAGGAAGGTCCACAGTGTGCCGGCAATCGCCGGAGAAACAGCATAAGGCGCAAAGAGAAAGGTTCTGTAAAGCTTCGTCCCCGGGACGTTTTGTGTAAGGAGCATAGCAATTATGAAGCCGAGGAATACAGATAGTGTTACAGAAAGCCCAACATAGACCACCGTTAGTTTCACTGAGGAAAGATACTGCTCATTGTTGAAAAGGTTTATGTAATTCTGAATTCCCACAAATGTCGTTTTGTTGCCAAAGGTGGAGACTCTGTAGAGACTCATCCTGAATGCTTCTACTGCAGGATAATAAATGAATAAAACAATAACTAGAAAGGTAGGTACCAGCAGAAGGTATGGTAACCACTTTCGCATTCTACACCTCCAGCATTAAGCGGAGCGGGCAGTCAGCCCGCTCCAACTAAAGAAAAGTATCAGTAGTTAGCTTCGTTATAATCGCGAATTGCCTTTGTTGCACCGTCCTCGGCATATTTTAGCGCCTGTGCAGGTGTCATTTCCCCTGCAATCATCTTCTCGATGGCAGTGGTCACAACCGTCCTGATCTCAGGAAAAGCGCCAGTTATTGCACCGTTTGTATTGTAGCTTTGCACAGAAAGCAGCAGCTGCAGTAACGCCGTTAGGTGATCGGGATAATCACCATAGTAACCACTTGCAACAAGCTTTTCAACCGAGTCTTTCCTGACTGGGAAGTAGCCGGTCGCCTTGTGCCACTCAATCTGCTGCTCTGTTCCAGCCATGAATTTTATGAATTCCCATGCTGCCCTTGTTTCTGCTTCAGGATGGCCATCGATCAACCACAGACTTCCTCCGCCGATAATCGCTCCTCCGGCCTTTGAGTCTGCCGGTCTAGGCAAGAAAACACTGCCAAGTTCAAATCCGTTTGCCTCTGCAGATTCCATCATAAGAGCTACATCTGAAGTTGAAGTCATGAGCATTGCGGCTTTCTGAGAAATGAACAGGTTTCTTGCTGCGGTCCAATCCTCAAATTTCGTGTTAATCATGGTGCCTTCTTGGGACATGGCATTCCACCATTCAAAAATCGCAAGACCCTCTGGCGTGTTAAACACAGCTGCAGTAGGTCTCCCCGTTCTACCATTGTTCTGATTGATAAGCGGAGCATCTTGAGCTGCCATAAGCTGTTCAAAGAACCAGGAATTCAAAGATACAGTAAAGCCTGCCTGCTCGCGATATACATCACAAATAATCTACTTGAAAAGGGTAACGTTGCATCAAAAATGAAACTACTCGAAAGGTAAGGATGAAGGGGATAATCTTCGCGAATGCCAAGTTGAAAGAGGTAGGGGCGAAGATGAAGAGAATAGACATGACTGGATTGATTGAGAAATACTCAGAGAAGTACAGGAAGGCTGGAAAGAAGGAGAAGAGTAGAATCCTTGACGAATTTATTGAATTAACTGAGTACAACCGGAGCTATGCATCACTAAAACTTAGGAGAGGTTATTCTAAGAAAAACAAGAGAAGCAAGTTCACAAAGAGGCGCGGAAGAAAGAAGAAATATGATTTGGAAGTATTGAGAAAACTAGTTGAGATATGGGAGATCCTGGACTTTCCTTGCGGCAAGAGATTCAAAGCGATTATTGAAGAGGCGATAGAGAATCTGATCAAGAATGGTCATTTGTCTTTGAAGGAAGAAGTTAAGCAGAAGCTTTTGGAAATAAGTTCCTCTACAATCGATAGACTTCTTCGAAGTGAAAGGAAGAAGATGGAACTGAAGGGTAGGTCACATACAAAACCCGGTACTCTCTTGAAGAAACACATAAG